>JANNEI010000084.1:0-12021 GCA_031378565.1 Burkholderiales bacterium | reverse complement strand
TGTCATCAGCGCAAAAAACGTGGAGCGAACGGCGCATCACTGACAGGTTACTCCACAGTCGGGTAAGCAAAGATGATCGCCGATTCACTGCTGACTGTAAATCGCATCAAGCACGATAAGTGCCAACAATTCACGTGCTTGGTTGGCCCGCGGGCATGATCGCGACTGAACTCAGAAACTGTCTGAAACACACAGGGTGGTCGGGGTGAGAGGATTCGAACCTCCGGCCTCTACGTCCCGAACGTAGCGCTCTACCAGGCTAAGCTACACCCCGATTTGCAGAGCCTGGGGGAAGGCTCTGGCTGCGGATTTGCTCAAGAAGAGCGATCGACAGACTGGAAGGTCAAGTCTAGCAGAGCGTCCCGGTACGGCGATTCGCTCAACACCATCAGGCTGTCGCGCGCCTTGGCCGATTCCAGGCGGGCGGCGTCACGCGTCGCACCGATCGCGCCGGTGTGGCGAACGATCTCGACGATCTCGGCCAGACGTGCGACTTCTCCCTGCTGAATGGCATGACGAATCAATTCGCGCTCCGCCGCCGAGCCTCGTTCCATCGCCACCAGCAAGGGCAAGGTCGGCTTCCCTTCGCGCAAGTCGTCTCCCACGTTCTTGCCCAGTTGCGCCGAAGAACCTTCGTAGTCGAGGAGGTCATCGACAAGCTGGAACGCAGTTCCCAGTGAGCGCCCGTAGTCGGCGCAGGCTTCTTCAACTTCGAGCGAACTCTCCGCCAGCACGGCACCCAGTCGGGCACTTGCTTCAAAGAGCTTGGCTGTCTTGAAGCGGATGACCCGCAAATAGTCTTCGACCGCGAGGTCGGGGTCGTGCATGTTCATCAACTGCAGCACCTCGCCTTCGGCAATCACGTTGGTGGCGTCGGCCAAGACCTCGAGCACGCGCATGCGATTCACTGACACCATCATCTGGAAGGCGCGCGAATAAACGAAGTCACCGACCAGCACGCTGGCCGCGTTGCCGAACAGCGCGTTGGCAGTTTCACGGCCGCGGCGCAGGGCTGACTCATCCACGACATCGTCGTGCAGCAAGGTGGCGGTGTGAATGAATTCGACGGTGGCGGCGAGTTCGAACCGCTCGCGCCCCTTGAAACCGAGCGCGCTGGAGAACAGCAACACCAGCATCGGCCGAATGCGCTTGCCGCCCGCGCCGATGATGTAGTGAGAAATCTGGTCGATCAACGCCACATCCGATGCCAGGCGATGCTGGATGACAGCGTCGACCTCCTTCATGTCAGCAGCCATCAGAGTGGAGGCGCTGAGCGGTGACAGGGGCTGGTCGGGAAGGGCAGCAGGCACGCTGTGGCTCGATCAAAATAACGATTATAGGAAGCAGTGCCCATTGCTTGTCGTGCCTGCTGCGCCTGCGCCCGGCCAGCAGCTGACCGTGACCATGCGAGCAAATGCCACACGCATGGTACATTCCAAGGCTCTGCGCGGTGCGTGGAGGCGGCAGGCGCGCCAGCGTCAGCCGGATTTCATGAAAGGGCTGATATGTACGCGGTCATAAAAACCGGCGGCAAACAATACAAGGTTGCTGCGGGCGAAAAGATCAAGATAGAACAGATAGCTGCGGACGTCGGCCAAGAGATCACGATCGACCAGGTGTTGGCCATTGGTGCCGGTGCTGAATTGACAGTCGGGACTCCCTTGGTGACTGGTGCAAGTGTGGTGGCCACGGTTTTGGCGCAGGGCAGGCATGACAAGGTGCGCATTTTCAAGATGCGTCGCCGCAAGCACTACCAAAAGCGGCAGGGGCACCGTCAAAACTTCACCGAGATTCAAATCAGCGCTGTGAACGCCTGATTCTCGGCACCTCAGAGTTCAAGGAGCTAGAAAATGGCACAGAAAAAGGGCGGCGGTTCCACCCGGAACGGTCGCGACTCGCAGCCGAAGATGCTTGGCGTGAAAGCGTTTGGCGGACAAGCGATTCCGGCGGGCTCGATCATCGTGCGCCAGCGTGGCACCAAGTTCCACCCGGGAACGAACGTCGGCATCGGCAAGGATCACACCTTGTTCGCGTTGGTCGACGGGGAAGTCGCCTTCTCCGTGAAGGGTCCACGCAACCGATCGACGGTCAGCATCAAGTCGCTGTAAGCACGCATTGCGTGCCCGCAGCACACTCCGGCAAGCCGGATCGCTGTCCTAAGCCCCGGCCTGCCGGGGCTTGTTTTTTGTGGCAGCCGATCCCATCATCGATGGCGACAACAGGCACCGATCACCATGAAATTCGTTGACGAAGCCACCATCGACGTGGTCGCTGGCAGCGGCGGCAACGGCTGCATGAGTTTTCGGCGGGAAAAGTTCATTCCCTTCGGCGGCCCCAATGGTGGTGACGGCGGACGCGGGGGCAGCGTCTTTGCCGTGGGTGACCGCAACCTGAACACGCTGATCGACTACCGCTACGCACGCCGCCACGAAGCGCGCAGCGGTGAAAACGGGCGTGGCTCCGACCAGTACGGTGCAGCTTCCGAAGACATCATTCTGCGGATGCCGATGGGCACCATCATCGCCGACGCAGAGAGCGGCGAAGTGATGGCCGAGCTGCTGGTGCCCGATGAGCGCGTGCTGCTGGCCAAAGGTGGCGACGGCGGCTTCGGCAACCTGCATTTCAAGACCAGCACCAACCGCGCGCCTCGGCAAAAAACGCCCGGTTGGCCCGGCGAGCAGCACAAGCTGAAGCTGGAATTGCGGGTGTTGGCTGATGTGGGCCTGCTCGGCATGCCCAACGCAGGCAAGTCCACCTTGATCGCGGCGATCTCGAATGCGCGCCCGAAGATCGCCGACTACCCGTTCACCACGCTGCACCCGAACCTGGGCGTCGTGCGCGTGGCAGCCGAGCAGAGTTTCGTGGTCGCCGACATTCCCGGCCTGATCGAAGGCGCTGCCGAAGGCGCGGGTCTGGGCCACCTTTTTCTGCGGCACCTTCAGCGCACTCACTTGCTGCTGCACCTCGTGGACTTCGCGCCGTTCGACGAGACGGTCGACCCGGTCGCACAGGCCAGAGCCATCGTCGGTGAGTTGAAGAAGTACGACACCGCGCTGTACGAGAAGCCGCGCTGGATCGTGCTGAACAAGCTCGACATGGTGCCGGCCGAAGAACGTGAAAAGCGTGTCAAGGACTTCGTCAAGCGGCTCAAATGGAAAGGGCCGGTGTTCCAGATTTCCGCACTCACCCGTGAAGGTTGCGAACCGCTGATCCGTGCCGTCTACAAGCACGTGGCTCAGTTGAAGAACGTGGTGCCGGACGATCCGGACCCGCGCTTCGACCCGGTGGACGCCAATTCTTCGACCTCATGACTGCAGCGTTGAAAAACGCCAGGCGCATCGTCGTCAAGGTCGGCTCCAGCCTGGTCACCAACGAAGGACGCGGCGTCGACGCGCAGGCAGTGGGCAACTGGTGTCGCCAGATGGCGATGTTGGCGGCGCAAGGCCGTGAAGTGGTGATGGTGTCCAGCGGGGCCATCGCCGAAGGCATGAAGCGACTGGGCTGGGCCACGCGCCCCAAGGAAATCCACGAACTGCAGGCCGCTGCCGCAGTCGGCCAGATGGGCTTGGCGCACATCTACGAAACCAAGCTTCGCGAGCACGGGTTGGGCAGCGCGCAGGTGCTGCTGACGCACGCCGATCTCGCCGATCGCGAGCGCTACCTGAACGCACGCTCGACGCTGCTGACGCTGCTCGGGCTCAAGGTCATTCCCGTGATCAACGAGAACGACACGGTGGTCAACGACGAGATCAAGTTCGGCGACAACGACACCCTGGGTGCCTTGGTCGCCAACCTGATTGAAGCCGACGCCTTGGTGATCCTGACCGATCAGAAGGGCCTGTATTCCGCCGACCCCCGGCAGGTCCCCACGGCGCGATTCATCACCGAAGCCCGGGCTGGCGCACCCGAGCTCGAGCAGATGGCTGGTGGTGTCGGTTCCAGCATCGGGCGTGGCGGCATGATCACCAAGGTGCTGGCTGCGAAACGCGCTGCCAGCAGTGGCGCGAGCACGGTGATTGCGTGGGGACGCGAACCCGATGTGCTGATCCGCCTTTCGCAGGGCGAGGACATCGGTACCGCGCTGATGGCGTCGACGCCAAAGCTGGCCGCGCGCAAGCAGTGGATGGCCGACCACCTGCAACTGCGCGGCGCGGTCGTGATCGATGACGGCGCGGTGTCCAAGTTGAAGGATCACGGCAAGAGCCTGCTGCCAGTCGGCATGGTCGAGGTGCAGGGCGAGTTTCACCGAGGCGACGTGATCGCCGTGCGCAGTTCGGCGGGCCATGAGATTGCGCGTGGACTGGCCAACTACTCCAGCAGCCAGGCCCGCTTGATTGCGCGAAAGCCGTCGAGCGAGTTCGAGCGCTTGCTGGGTTTCACCGGCGAGCCCGAAATGATCCATCGCGACAACCTGGTCCTCTCCTGATCGACAACACGGCAGCGAGATGGGAGCTGCCGTGCCTTGTATCGGGTTGACCGCCACGCCTAGAATCCGTTCGCCATCTGCCGATGGCTGCACTCGGAGGTGACATGGCCACACGCATTGCACTCGACGACAAACTCATCGTCAGCAACAAGGGCGCCTTGCGCAGGAAGTACGGTGCTGCGGGATTGAAGCAGGTCAACGCTGCGCTCGCGGCGCTGGTGGCTGCCGACAGAAAGCGCGGCTTGCGAACGAAGGTGTTGTACCTCGATGACTCGCGTTCGATGAAGGCCGCCGGTGCCGCGGTGGTGACCGAGCCCGGCAACCCGCGTCAGAACAAGGCGGCCATCGACGCGGTCTACAAGAAACACGCGCCCGACTACCTGCTGTTGCTCGGTGCGCCCGACGTGATCCCGCATCAGGACGTGTTGAACCCGCTCTTCAAACCCGGTGACGACGATGACCGCCTGGTGCTCAGTGATGTGCCGTATGCGTGCGACGCTGCCTACTCCCGCGATGCGGCCAGGTTCGTCGGCCCGACTCGCGTGGTGACGCGCCTGCCCGATCCTGCCGGTGCCACCGACCCGTCATTCCTGGTGAGATTGCTGCAAACCGCAGCGGGCTATCAGCGGCGTGCGCACACGGACTACGCCAACTACTTCGGCCTGACGGCCAAGGTGTGGAAGGGCTCGACCGGGCTCAGCCTGTTCAACCTGTTCGGCAATGAAGCGGCGCTGATCTTGTCGCCCAAGGACGGCCCTTTGTTCAAAGCGGCGCAGCTGGCCCCGTTGGCGCATTTCATCAACTGCCACGGCTCGCCCAGCGACCCGACGTTCTATGGTCAGACGGGCCAGCAGTTTCCCGAAGCGCTGACCTCGAAGGCACTGAAAGGTCGAATCAAGCCCGGCACGCTGGCCGCAGCCGAATGCTGCTACGGCGGTGAGTTGTACGACTCGGTGGTGCTTGCGCTGGACCTGCCCATCTGCCAGGCCTATCTCGGCCAGGGAGCCTATGCCTTCATGGGGTCCACCACCGTCGCCTACGGTCCGTCCAACGGCAACGGGCTGGCCGACCTCATCTGCCAGTACTTTCTGCTGCGCATGTTCGAGGGCGCGTCGGTCGGGCGGGCCGGGCTGGAGGCGAGGCAGCGATTCGTGCAGCAAGCCGCTCAGATGGACCCGGCTGATCTGAAGACACTGATGCAATTTTGCGTCTACGGTGACGCGTCACTGCACCCGGTGGCTGTGCCCGCCGGTGCCGACACCCCGAAGGCGATGGACCTGCATTCCAGCGAGCGGTTTCTGCGCTCCGAGCGCCGGGCCGGACTGAAGGCAGCCGGGCAATTCCTGACGCGCAACAAGCCCACCGCCTCGCAAGAGGTATCGACTCGTCCCAGCAGCCAGATCGCCGCTCAACTGGCGTCCATCTGCAAGGCGGCCGGTTTAGCCGCCACGTCTGATTTTTCGACGTTTGCCGTCAACGCCAAGGCGTCTTCCGCCTCGACGCGTGACTTAGCCGGCAAGGCGGCCAGTGCGGGCTTGCGCTACCACGTGAACGTCACTGCTTCGGCGGATCAGGGTGATGGCGCGCCGCGCACCGGCGTGGCCGTGGTGGCGAAAGAAGTCGGAAATCGAATCGTCGCCTACCGGGTCTACGAACGACACTGATGGGCGCGGCGTCGACAGGCGATGGCGATGCGTCGGCACCGCAAGCTGTTCATGACTTGATGGGTCGCGTGGTGCGCGGCCGCGTCGGCACCGGCTCGAAGAGCGCACGCGAGGCCATCCTGCTGAAGACACCAGAACAACGCTACGTGCTGCGCCGCAAAGGCGGCAACGCCTTCAACGACCCGGAACTCGACCGCCTCGTCGGAAAGACAGTGCGCGTCAGCGGATTCGTGGTTGCGGGTGCGACCGTGATTGCCGATCGCATCGACATCAAGGACTGACGCAGCCCGGTTCAGTTGACCGGCGTGTTTCCGTCTTCCAGCGGGGCCGGGCCAACGCGCTCGTCGCTGCTGTCGTCGAGCGGAGCGCCGGAACTCATCGCACCGCCATGGTCCTCGTCCTGGTGGTGTGATCGCATGCCGGCCCGCAGGTAGCGGTTGTGATGGTTGTTGCGCGGCAGAAAGCGCGCCAGTTCAGTCAGCGCCATCTGGTAGACCTCGCGCTTGAACTCGATCACCACGTCCAGCGGAATCCAGTACTCGTGCCAGCGCCAGGCATCGAACTCGGGGTGGTCGGTGGCACGCAGGTTCATGTCGTTGTCGCGGCCCATCAGCTGCAACAGGAACCAGATCTGCTTTTGACCGCGGTAGTGACCGCGCGCGTCGCGCCGGATGAAGTGATCGGGCACCTCGTAGCGCAGCCAGTCGCGGGTGCGCGCGATGATGCGCACGTGCTCCGGCATCAACCCCACTTCTTCGTGGAGTTCGCGGAACATCGCCTGCTCGGGCGTCTCACCGTACTTGATGCCCCCTTGCGGGAACTGCCAGGAATGAGTGCGGAGGCGTTTGCCCCAGAACACCTGGTTTCTCTGGTTGAGCAGGACGATGCCGACGTTGGGTCTGAACCCTTCACGGTCGAGCATAATCAACCCCAAAATTCTCGTTGAAACGATTATTGCACCGGTGTGACGGGAATCAACCCCTTGGGTTTCCCTCAGCGCCCCGCGCGTCTTCGATGCGCTCACCGCGTTTTCCGCGTGCACTCAAAGCCCTCGGGCACCCCGCATGAAAGCCACCCAGTTCTTCATTTCCACGCTCAAGGAAGCGCCTGCCGACGCCGAGGTCGCGAGTCACAAATTGATGATGCGGGCCGGCATGATCAAGCGGCTCGGGGCCGGCATCTACACCTACATGCCGATGGGTTTGCGGGTCATCCGAAAGGTCGAAGCCATCGTTCGCGAAGAAATGGTGCGCGCCGGTGCGGTCGAGTTGTTGATGCCCGTGGTGCAACCCGCCGAGTTGTGGCAAGAGACCGGGCGCTTCGAGAAGATGGGGCCTGAGTTGATGCGCGTGAAAGACCGGCACGACCGCGACTACATCATTCAGCCCACCAGCGAAGAAGTCATCACCGACATCGCCCGCCAGGAGTTGCGCAGCTACAAGCAGCTGCCGAAGAATTTCTTCCACATCCAGACTAAGTTTCGCGATGAGCGGCGGCCGCGTTTCGGGGTGATGCGCGGGCGTGAGTTCACGATGAAGGACGCCTACTCGTTCGACCGCGACGTCGCCTCGGCCAGCCTCAGCTACGACCGGATGTACGCCGCCTACACGCGCATCTTCGAGCGCATGGGGCTGACGTTTCGTGCCGTGGCCGCCGACACCGGTGCGATCGGTGGCCTGCGCTCGCACGAATTCCAGGTGATTGCCGACACCGGCGAAGACGCCATCGTCTACTGCCCCGATTCCGACTATGCGGCCAACATCGAGCTGGCCGAGGCGTTGCCGCTGCTGCGGCAGCGCGGCGACGCGACACAGCCGTTGGTGAAGACGCCAACTCCGAGCAAGAGCACGTGTGAAGACGTGGCTGCACTGCTGGGCGCGCCGTTGCAGAGCACGGTGAAATCGCTGGTGCTCGCCACCGAAGAAAAGAACGCAGGTGGCGACATCGTCAGCACCACGCTGTGGCTGATGCTGGTGCGCGGTGATCACTCGCTCAACGAAGTCAAGGCGAGCAAGCTGCCTGGATTGAAAAATGGATTTCGCTTTGCGACTGCCGGCGAGATCGACGACCATTTCGGGAGCAAGCCCGGCTACCTCGGCTTGATCGGTTTGAGGAAGGCCGTCAAGGTGGTGGCCGACAGCACCGTGGCCAACATGGCCGACTTCATCTGCGGCGCGAATGAAGAAGACTTCCACTTCACCGGCGTCAACTGGGGCCGCGACGTGCCCGAGCCCGACATGGTGGCCGACATCCGCAACGCGGTCGAGGGCAACCCGTCACCTGACGGCAAGGGCGAGTTGGCGATCCAGCGCGGCATCGAGGTCGGCCACGTGTTCCTGCTGGGCACGCGCTACAGCGAGGACATGAAGGCCACCTACCTCGACGAGACAGGAAAGCCGCAACTGATGCAGATGGGTTGCTACGGCATCGGCATCACCCGCATCCTGGGCGCGGCGATCGAGCAGAACTTCGATGCGCGCGGCATCGTGTGGCCCGACGCACTGGCACCGTTCGCCGTGGCGCTGTGCCCGATCGGTTACGACCGCTCGGCCGACGTGCGGGCGGCGGCCGATCGCTTGCACGATGAACTGCTGACTGCTGGCATCGACGTGATGCTCGATGACCGCGGCGAGCGTCCCGGTGCCATGTTTGCCGATTGGGAACTGGTGGGTGTGCCGCACCGCGTCGTCGTCTCCGACCGCGGCCTGAAAGAGGGTCAGCTCGAATACCAGGGGCGACGCGATGCACAGGCCACGCCGGTGGCGGTGACCGAAATCGCGGCCTGGCTGAAAGGGAAACTCGTCGCATGACGCTGCGCCGCCGTGCGCTGCTTCTGTCGGGCTTGGCTGCCGTCGGTGGGTGGCGTGAAGCGCATGCCGGAGCCCAGGTCGAAGAGCCGCTGGCCAACGCGGTGCGATCTGCCCTGTACGCCGCCGTCGCCGACAGCGCCCCACCCAAGCCGTCGTTCGACGGCATGGACGAGCGGCTGAAGTATCTGCGCTGGCTCGGGGCGGTGAGCGAGCGCCTGAAGAAGCGCAAGACCGAGCACCTGACCCGCGTCGACTTCCTGGAGGCTGTCTGGTACGAAAGCAAGCGCAAAGGGCTGGAGCCGGCGCTGGTGCTCGGATTGGTCCAGGTCGAGAGCGGGTTTCGAAAGTATGCGATCAGCAGCGCCGGTGCGCGCGGCTACATGCAGGTGATGCCGTTCTGGGCCCGGCTCATCGGCGATGGCGATGCCAGCCGGTTGTTCCACATGCAGACCAATCTGCGCTTCGGCTGCGTGATCCTGCGCCACTACCTCGACATCGAACGTGGCGACCTGTTCCTGGCGCTGGGCCGCTACAACGGCAGCCGCGGCAGGGCCGAGTACCCGAACCTGGTGTTCGGTGCGCGCAAGGCCTGGGACTACAAGCCCGCGTAGATTTTCGGCCGGCCTACAGGCCAGCCCAGGCCTTCGGATTGGCGTTGTCGATGCCGATCATCGCCATCACTCGCTCGACCGTGTCGAGGACCAGGTCGTCGATGCTCCGCGGCCGGTGGTAGAAAGCGGGCAACGGCGGAAAGACGACGCCGCCCATCTCGGTCACGGCCACCATGTTGCGCAAGTGGGCCAGGTTGAAAGGCGTCTCGCGCACCATCAGCACCAGGCGGCGGCGTTCCTTCAGCGTCACATCCGCGGCGCGGGTGAGCAGGTTGTCCGAGAAGCCGTGTGCGACTGCCGCAAGCGTCTTCATCGAGCAGGGCGCTATCACCATCGCCGAGGTCGCGAACGAGCCGCTGGCGATGGCAGCGCCGACATCCGACGGGTTGTAGGCGTGGCTTGCCAGGGCTTCGAGTGCCTTGCGATCCAATCCCAGTTCGTGGTGCACATTCAGCACGCCGGCCGGGCTGGCCACCAGGTGAGTTTCGCAACCGCACGCGCGCAGGCGTTGCAGCAGGCGAACGGCGTACACCGCGCCGGTGGCACCGGTGACGCCCACCACCACACGGGTGGGCGACATGGGCAACGAGTCGGCCAACAAGCTCAGGCGGGTGCGCCCAGCACTTGCTGCAACTCGCCGGCCTGGTACATCTCGGTCATGATGTCCGAGCCGCCGACGAACTCTCCGTTCACGTACAGCTGCGGAATCGTCGGCCAGTTGGCGTAGTCCTTGATGCCCTGGCGAACACCTTCGTCTTCGAGCACGTTGAAGGTCTTCAGATCGTTCACGTTGCAGGCCTTCAGGATCTGCATCGCCCGGCCGGAGAAGCCGCATTGCGGAAACTGGGCAGTGCCTTTCATGAAAAGCACCACGCGATTGGATTTGACGAGTTCGTCGATGCGTTGCTGAGCGTCACTCATGGTCTGGCCTCGGAGGGGCGAAATGGAAAGAGCTGAGGTTATACGGCAAACCGGCGACCGGACGCCCGTTGGCGCGCTCAAGCCCCGTTTCCGTCAGAAGGAATAGCTCACGCCGACTTGCAACAGTGGCGACAGCCGCATCTCGCGCAGCACGTCGTCCAGGCTCTGGCCGCCGCCCAGCACGCGTCCCAGCTTGACCGTCGAACCCGGGCTCAACGCCATTACGCCGACGTCTGCGCTGAACCCCCAGCGGCCCTTGCTCGACAGTCCGGTGTAGCCGACTCCCAGATAAGGCACCGCCCCCAGTTCGCTGGTCTGCTCTGCGAGGTTGGGCGGGCTGGCCCAGGCCGCGCTGCGCTGGTCGATGCTGAAGGCGCGACCGGACAGGCTGCTGCTGCCACCCGACAGGTAGTTCGATGAGCGTGCGCCGGCGATCAACCCGCTGGTGGCGCGGAAGCCACCGGCGGTGACAGTGCTGAGCACAGGCCCCGCGAAGTAGTAGTCGCCCATCAGGCTGAAGCTGCGGACCTTGAGCCCCCCGCTGTCGGCCCGGGCCATCTCGGCATTTCGCGCCGGGGCCGAGGTGCCGATCGAAAGGCGCCCCTGCCAGCGCGGCCACGGTGTCAGCCCGTCGCCTTCGGTGGCTGCGGCGCTGCACCAGGGGGCGACGGCAACGACAGAGGTTGCGATCCAAAGGGCTGCTCGCATGACGTGCTCCTTGAACTGTGGTGGTTTCGGGCGGGAAAGATTGAACTCGCTTTCATGCTACGCCCGAGACCAGTGTTTGAGCAGGGCATTTGACGGCACGCAACGCCTCTGTTCGGGGGATGCGCCCGTATTCCACGAACGCGGCGCAGCGCTTACACCACACTGCGCCACACTGCCCCCCGCCGCGACACGCCTGCTTACACCTGACCGCCGCTGCAGCGCCAGTGCCCGGCCACATCACGCCGACTTTGAACCTGGCTGAAGCGATGCCGCGTCAGCAAGGCCTGCACCGCCTGGCCCTGATCGTGGCCATGTTCGATCAGCAACCAGCCGCCGGGCCCAAGGTGCGCCGGGGCCTGCGCGATGATCTGGCGCAACGCATCGAGCCCGTCACTGCCCGCGGTGAGCGCCACTCCGGGCTCGTGCGCCAGCGCCGCGAGATGCGGGTCGTGCACGGCGATGTAGGGTGGATTGCTGACCGCGAGGTCGAAGCGCTCGCCCTGCACCGCCGTCCACCAGTCGCTTTGCAGCAGGCGCACTTCGAGACGCAGCGCCACAGCGTTGGCTCGAGCCACCGTGAGCGCGTCTTCGCTCGCGTCGAGTGCCGTCACCTCGGCGCTCGGCCATGCCTGCTTGAGGGCCAGCGCGATCGCACCGCTGCCGGTGCCCAGGTCGATGACGCGCGGCGCCATCGGCGTGGCAGCGGGCGTGGCGGCCCGGCCGTCCAGCAAGTCGAGCGCCCAGTCGACCAGTGTTTCCGTGTCGGGCCGCGGTACCAGCACGCGCGCGTCCACCCGCAGCATCAGGCCGTGAAACTCCTTCTCGCCGAACAGGTAGGCCAGCGGCTCGCCGGCCGCGCGGCGCGCCAGCCAGCTGCGGTA
>JANNEI010000067.1:0-5898 GCA_031378565.1 Burkholderiales bacterium | reverse complement strand
GGTCAGCCGAGGCAGTTCACTGGCCGTGCTGCGCGGCAACCTGGCCCCGCAGGGCGCGGTGATGAAGGCGTCTGCCGCGAACCCGAAATTCTTCAAGCACCGCGGCCGCGCGCTGGTGTTCGACAGCCAGCCGCAGATGCTTGCGGCCATGGCCGATCCGGGTCTGGACTGCGACGAGAACAGCGTGCTGGTGTTGCGAAACGCCGGCCCGGTGGGTGCCCCGGGCATGCCCGAATGGGGCGGCCTGCCGATTCCGAAGAAACTGCTGCAGCAGGGTGTGCGCGACATGGTGCGCCTGTCGGACGCGCGCATGAGCGGCACGCACTACGGCAGTTGCGTGTTGCACATCTCGCCCGAAAGTGCGGTGGGCGGGCCGCTGGCGCTGGTGCAAACGGGCGACGAAATCGCGCTCGACATCGAAGCCCGCACGCTGGAGTTGCTGGTCGACGCCGTGGAGTTGGCGCGGCGCAAGGCGCAGTGGGTGCCACCGGTACAGCCTTACCAACGCGGCTTCGCGCGGCTGTACCAGCAACACGTCACGCAGGCCCACGAAGGCTGCGACTTCGACTTCCTGCAAGGCAATGCCGCCACGCCCGAGCCGGTGATTTTTTGAGGAACTCACGATGAGCGCATTCAAGCAAATGCTCCACTCCGCCGGCGGCCAGCCACCGATCGGCACCTGGGTGATGTCGGCCAGCCCGATCGTCGCCGAGGCCGTGGGTTGCGCCGGCTTCGACTGGGGCGTGGTCGACATGGAGCACACGCCGCTCGACCTGATGGACGTGGTTCACCTGCTGCAGGCGATCGCCGGCACCAAGATGCTGCCGATCGTGCGGGTGCCGTGGAACGACACGGTGACGGTCAAGCGCGTGCTCGATGCCGGTGCCATCACGGTGCTGTTCCCGTTCGTGCAGAACGCCGACGAAGCCCGCCGCGCGGTGGCGGCCACGCGCTACCCGCCCGAGGGTGTGCGCGGTATGGCCGGCATGGGCCGCGGCTCGCGCTTCGGCACCATCCCGAATTACTTCAAGGCAGCCAACCAGCTGATCAGCGTCATCGTGCAGCTGGAAACGCCCGAGGCCGTCGGCCAGCTCGACGCGATTGCCGCGGTGCCAGGCGTTGACGCGATCTTTCTCGGCCCGGCCGACCTGTCGGGTGCGATGGGCCACGTGGGCCAGCTCACCCACCCCGCCGTGATGGAACTGATGGCGCAGGCCGCGCAGCGCTGCAAGGCGCTGGGCATGCCGGTGGGCACGGTGGGCGGCACGCCCGAGGTGGTGGCGCAGTACCGCGCGGCGGGCTTCGATTTCGTCGCCATCGCGTCCGACCTCGGGCTGTTGATGCGCGCTGCGCAAGCGGCCATCGCGGCACTGAAGACGCGCGACAGCGAGCATGTGCACTTGCTGTCCACGGGCACACAGACCGGAACTCAATCTTCATCGGGGTACTGAATGGCAGCCGTCGAACTCCGCCAGGTCGTCAAGTCGTACGACGGCAAGAACAAGGTCATCCACGGGGTCGACCTCGACATCGCTCACGGCGAGTTCGTGGTCTTCGTCGGCCCCTCGGGCTGCGGCAAGAGCACGCTGCTGCGCATGGTCGCGGGGCTGGAGCCGATCTCGGGCGGCGAGGTGCGCATCGACGGCACCGTGGTCAACGAGATGCCGCCGCGCAGCCGCGACATCGCGATGGTGTTCCAGGATTACGCGCTGTACCCGCACAAGAACCTGTACGACAACATGGCCTTCGGCCTGCGCCTGCGCAAGACGCCGGAAGCCGAAATCACCAAGCGCGTCGGCGACGCCGCCGCGCTGCTGAAGATCGACCACATGCTGCAGCGCAAGCCGCGTGAACTGTCGGGCGGGCAGCGCCAGCGGGTGGCCATCGGCCGGGCCATCGTGCGGCAGCCGAAGGTGTTCCTGTTCGACGAACCGCTGAGCAACCTGGACGCGCAACTGCGCAACGAGATGCGCACCGAGATCAAGCGCCTGCACCAGCGCCTCGGCGCGACCATCATCTACGTGACGCACGACCAGACCGAGGCGATGACGCTGGCCGACCGCATCTGCGTGCTGCAGGCCGGCCACAAGATGCAGTACGACACTCCGGACGCCATCTACAACCGGCCGGCGGCGCTGTTCGTGGCCGGCTTCACCGGCGCGCCGCCGATGAACCTGAGCGACTGCACGCTGGTCGATGGCCACGCCGACCTGGGCGGCGTGCGCGTTCCGCTGTCGGCGGCGCTGGCGCGCGCGGCCGCGTCGGCAGCCAAACTGAAGCTCGGCATCCGCCCCGAGAACGTCGGCCTGCAGGCGATCGGTGGCGACGACATTCGCCTGCCCGCCGAGGTGATGCTGCTGGAGCCACTGGGCTCTGAAACCCTGGTCACGATGAAGATCGGCAAGACCGAATGGATCACGCGCTGCGCGGCCAGCTTCCGCGAAGCGCCCGGCCACAAGCTCGACCTGTTCGTGCCGCCGGCGGCGCTGCGCCTGTTCGATGCGGCCAGCGGCGTGGCGATCGCCGCCTGAACCACACAACCTCGAAGAACGCTGAACCTCGAATCAGCCCGCAACCACCCCAACCCACCGACGGAGACACCCCATGAAACGCCGAATCCTGTTGTCCACCCTGGCATCCGCCGTGGCCGCACTCACCGCGCTGGTCAGCCCCAGCGCTTTCGCGGACACCTCGCTGCGCGTGTTCTCGGGCGGTGCCAACCAGCGTCCCGACCTGATGCGCAAGCTGTTCGACCAGTACCAGGTCGCCAACCCCGGCGTGAAGATCGACATCGAGACCGGTGGTGCCACCAGCGAGCTGCAGCGCCAATACCTGAGCACGGTGCTGAACGCGAAAGACACCGCGATCGACATTTACATGATCGACATCGTGAACCCGGCGCAGTACTTCGCCGCAGGCTGGCTGGAGCCGCTCAACGCCTACCTGGGCGAGCCGGCCGCAGCCATGAAGCCCTACCTGCCGGTGTACGCCAGCGCCAACGTCGTCAACGGCAAGATCGCCGCGATGCCGGCCTTCGCGGACGCGATGTTCATGTACTACCGCAAGGACTTGCTGGCCAAGCACGGCATCGCCGAACCCAAGACCTGGGATGAACTGAGCGCCGCCTCGCTGAAGATCCAGAAGGCCGAGGGCGACCCGAACCTGCAAGGCCTGAGCATCCAGGGCGCGCCCATCGAAGGGGCAGTCTGCACCTTCCTGCTGCCGTACTGGAGCCAGGGCAAGGACTTCAACGACGCGTCCGGCAAGATGACGCTGGACAAGGCGGCTGCCGTGAAGGGTCTGAACCAGTGGCTCAGCATGGTCGACGCGGGGGTCATCAAGAAGAACGTGGCCGAGGTCAAGACGCCCGACACGGTCAACGAGTTCAAGGCCGGCCAGGTGGTGTTCGCGATCAATTGGGGCTTTGCCTGGGACCGCTTCAAGGACGACAAGGACAGCAAGGTGGCCGGCAAGGTGGGCGTGATGCCGCTGCCCGCGATGGCAGGCGGCAAGAGCGCCACCTGCGTCGGCGGCTGGCAATGGGCCGTCAGCGCGTTCAGCCGCAGCAAGGCCGAATCGGCCAAGCTGGTGAAGTTCCTGGCATCGCCCGAGGCCAGCAGGTTTCTCGCCGCCGAAGGCTCGCTGCTGCCGACCCAGCAGGCCGTCTACACCGACGCGACGGTGATTCAGAACGTGCCGTGGTTCAAGGACGCCGCCAACGTGGTGATCGCCGGCCGCAGCCGCCCGCAGTCGGAGCGCTACGGCGAGGTGAGCGACGCAATTCGCACCACCACCAGCGCGATCCTGGCGCGCACCAAGACGCCGACCGAAGGCGTGGCCGAGATCGAGAGCCGCCTGCAACGCGTGATGCGGTGAGGTGTGGCCCCTCCTCCTTGACGGAGGAGGGTTGGGGTGGAGGTGATAACGTGGATGAACCCCGATGCATCGCATCCCCCAAGAACAAAGGACATTCGCCAGAGCGCTGCGCAACCAGCTCACCGATGCCGAACGCGCACTCTGGAAACACCTGCGCGGTGATGCATTGCAAGGTTCGCGGTTCCGCAGGCAATTTCCTCTCGGCGCTTACGTCGCAGACTTCGTGTGCTTCGAGCAGCGCCTGATCGTGGAAGTGGATGGAGGTCAGCATGCAGAGTCATCGCGCGATTTCGAACGAGATGCGTGGCTGAAGTCTCAGGGATTCAGGGTGCTGCGGTTCTGGAACAACGACGTTCTGGGAAACATTGAAGGGGTCATGCACGTGATTAAGCAGGCGCTGAGTTCACCTCCTCCCCAACCCTCCCCCGTCAAGGGGGAGGGAGCCAGACCCGCTCCCGTCGACGGGGATGGAGTCAGGCCCCCTCCCATTGACGGGGAGGGTTGGGGAGAGGTGAAAACTTCCCGGTCAGACGGTAAGCGCCCAACGCTTTCACCTCCTCCCCAGCCCTCGCCCTTCGCAGGGGACGGGGCATTTCATGAGGACGCGCAATGACCACTCGCTTCAGCCTTCGCGACCCGAGCGAAAAAACGCTCGCGATCATGTTGCTGGCACCGGCCTTTCTGCTGCTGGCGCTGATCGTCGCCTACCCGATCGGCAAGCTGATCTGGAACAGCTTCTTCGACCTGCGTTTGTCGGGCGGCAGCGGCGTGGTCAAGTTCGTCGGCTGGATGAACTACGAGGACGTGCTGAAGGACAAGGATTTCTGGAACGCCGCCAAGAACACGCTGCTGATCACCTTCATCACCGTGCCGGGCGCGCTGGTGGTGGGGCTCGGCCTGGCAATGCTGGCCAACCTGCCGTTCAAGCGGCGCTGGCCGGTGCGCCTGGCGCTGCTGCTGCCGTGGGCACTGCCGCTGAGCTTTGCGGGACTCATCTTCGCGTGGTTCTTCCACACCGAGTACGGCGTGGTCAACGACGTGGTGCGCCGCTTCGGCGG
This sequence comes from Burkholderiales bacterium, assembly GCA_031378565.1. Classification (GTDB taxonomy): domain Bacteria; phylum Pseudomonadota; class Gammaproteobacteria; order Burkholderiales; family Burkholderiaceae_C; genus JANYJJ01. The sequence goes on along the minus strand of JANNEI010000067.1, from coordinate 964 downwards.
TGAATCGCAAACCATGTGGCTGCTGACCCCGCGCTACGCGTTTGCCGCCATCTGTTTCACGATCATCTGGAAGACCTCGTCGTTCATGGCGCTGATCCTGCTGGCGGGCCTGCAGATGATTCCGAACTCGCTGTACGAGGCGGCCGAGATCGACGGTGCCTCGAAGTGGCAGCAGTTCTGGCAGATCACGATCCCGATGCTGATGCCGTCGATCATCGTGGCGCTGATCTTCCGCACCATCACCGCGCTGCAGACCTTCGACATCCCCTACACGATGACCAAGGGCGGCCCCGGCAACGCCACCGAGACCCTGGCCATGCTGATCCACAAGACCACCATCGACTACCTCGACGTCGGTTACGGATCGACGCTGGCGGTGTTCATGTTCCTGATGTCGATGTGCGTGACCGCGGTGTACCTGAACCGGATCGGGAAAGAGTGATGAAGAATCAACAAAGCCTGTTTGCGTCGCCGCTCGAAGGCCCCGGCCTGCGCATGATCGCGGCTTGCCTGGTGGTCTTCAACGGCTTCTTCCCCGCCGTGTGGATCTTGCTGACTTCGCTGAAGACCGAGACCGAGCTGGTCAGCAAGCCCATCACCTGGTGGCCGCATGTGCCGACGCTGGGCAACTACGTGCAGGCCTTCACCGACCAGCCGCTGCTGATGTACCTGGGCAACTCGGTGCGCGTGGCCGGACTCGCAACGCTGTTCTCATTGCTGATCTCGGCGTTCGCGGCTTACGCGATCGCGCGGCTGAACCTGAAGCACAGGCAACTCATCCTCACCGCCATCGTCGCGTCCAGCATGTTCCCGCTGGTCACCTTGCTGGTGCCGATCTTCGAGACCATGCGCGGCCTCGGCCTGCTCAACACCACCACCGCGCTGGTGCTGCCCTACATCGTGCTCAATCTGCCGGTGTGCACGCTGGTGCTGGTGAGCTTTTTCCAGAGCATTCCGAAAGACC
>JANNEI010000062.1:0-1503 GCA_031378565.1 Burkholderiales bacterium | reverse complement strand
CGCACGCCCGCGGCCGTGCAGGCGGCGGCCAGGCGGCGCGGCAAGTCCACATGCGCCTTCTGGAACTCGGCCTCGCTGCCATGCAGCACCGCCACCAGGTTGACGACGGCGTCGCGGCCGGCCACCAGCTGCGCCAGTTGCGCGTCGTCGTGCACGTTCGCCTCCAGCAGTTCCAGCGTCGGCAGCGAGCGCAGGTGTGCGGCGCGCTGCGGGCGGCGGCTGGGCACGCCGATGCGCCCGCCGGCACCGCCATTTCGCGTGACGAGTTGCTCGCACAGGCTGCGGCCGACGAAGCCGGTGCCGCCCAGCACCAGCAGGTTGGACATGTGGTCTTCGGCAGCGGTGGTGCTCAAGGCAGTTCCTTGTTTTCGGTGGTGGCGCTCGCGTCGCGCGGGCCGATAGTGCGGCCCAGCCGCGCCTTCAGCGTGGGCGCTTCGCCGCTCAGCAGGGCCGCGTAGTAGACGGCGTTCGACAACACCTTCTTGACGTAGTCGCGTGTCTCGCTGAACGGAATGTTCTCGGCCCAGGCAGCCGGTTCCAGCGGCGGGCCCTCGCGCCATTTGCGCGGCCGCCCCGGGCCGGCGTTGTAGGCGGCGGCGGCCAGCGCCTGCGAGCCGCCGAAGTCGTCGAGCACCAGCTTCAGGTAGCCGGTGCCGATGCGGATGTTGGTGTCGCGGTCGGTGATCAAGTCCGGCGTGTAGTCCAGGCCGATCTTCTTCGCCGTCCAGCGGGCGGTGGCCGGCATCACCTGCATCAATCCCGATGCGCCCACGCCCGAACGCGCGTCCATGATGAAGCGCGACTCCTGCCGGATCAGGCCGTACACATAGGCCGGGTCGAGGCCGATTTCCTTCGAGCGGGCCAGCACTTCCTTGCGAAACGGCGCGGGGAAGCGCTGCTCCATGTCGATCTCGATCCGCGTCCGGTCGCTGCTGTTGATGCAGCGGTCCCAGACCTCGCGGTCGCAGGCCAGTTGGGCGGCGGCCAGCAGCTCGCGGTCGCCCATGCCGCGCAGCGAGAAATTCCACTCGCGCACGCCTTCGCTGCGCAGGCCCAGCGCAATCAGTTGCAGCGAGCGCGACAGGCCGGCGTGCCTGAGCGCATTGGCGCGCTCCTCGGCGCTCAGGGCCAGCGGCTTCGGCGGCATCACCAGCGGCTGGCCCAGGTGCTCGGCGGCGAGTTGGCCGTAGAAGTTCAACTGCCCGGCGATGCTGCCCATCAGCGCGCGCGACTGCTCGCCCAGGCCCGGGCCGTCCTGCGAATCGCGCGCCATCGCCTGCAGCCCGCGCGCCTTCCAGTAGACCCAGGCCGGGTCGGCCTGCTCGGTCGGGCTCATCGCGTTGACGGCCTGGATCACCTGCTGCCAGCGGCCCGCGCCGTTGTTGGCGCGCAGCGCGGCGCGCAGCTTCCAGGCCAGCGTCTCGTCGGGCCAGTCGGCGTCGTCGCTGGTGCTGTTCCTGGTGCCAGCCTTGGCGCTGTCTTTTGCACTGGCCGCCAGCAGCG
>JANNEI010000057.1:0-1541 GCA_031378565.1 Burkholderiales bacterium | reverse complement strand
GAACACGCTCACGGGGCGTTTTGTTTTGCCAGCAGCGCATCGATGTTGATCCCGCCCATTCCGCAAGGCAAACGCTTCACCCTGCCCCGCCCCACCGGATCGGCGGATGCGCTGCTGCTCGCGCGATTCGTGCAAGCGCAGACAGCGCAGAAAAAGCTCACCGCCGTCGTCACCGCCGAGCCCGCGGACACGCAGCGGCTGGAGGGCGAGTTGGCCTTCTTCGCGCCCGAACTGCGCATCGCCGTGTTCCCGGACTGGGAGACGCTGCCCTACGACACCTTCTCGCCGCACCAGGACCTGATCTCGGAGCGTCTGGCCACGCTGTGGCGCTTGCTGCAACACGGCAAGAATTCCGAACAAGGCGAAGTGGACGTGGTGCTGATGCCGGCCTCGACCGCGCTGGTGCGGCTGGCCCCGCCCAGCTTTCTGGCGCGCTACACCTTCAACTTCAGGCAGAAGGAAAAGCTCAACGAAGCCGCGCTGAAGTCGCAGCTCACGCTGGCTGGCTACAGCCACGTGAGCCAGGTCGTGTCGCCAGGGGAGTACGCGGTGCGCGGCGGGCTGATCGACCTGTTCCCGATGGGCTCGCTGGTGCCTTACCGAGTCGACCTGTTCGGCGACGAGGTCGACAGCATCCGCACCTTTGACCCCGACACCCAGCGCAGCCTGTACCCGGTGCCCGAAGTGCGGCTGCTGCCGGGGCGCGAGTTCCCGATGGACGACGACGCGCGCACCGCCTTCAGGGCACGCTGGCGCGAACGCGTCGAGGGCGACCCGACCAAAGTGCGTCTCTACAAGGACATCGGCACCGGCATCGCCACGGCGGGCATCGAGTACTACCTGCCGCTGTTCTTCGACGCCACCGCGACGATCTTCGATTACCTCGGCGCGAACGCCGCACTGGCCTTGCACGGCGAGATCGACGAGGCGCTGAAGCACTTCTGGACCGACACGCGCGAGCGCCATCGCTTCCTGCAGCACGACCGCGAGCGGCCGATCCTGCCGCCGGAAGACCTGTTCCTGAAGCCCGAGGACTTCTTTGCGCTGTGCAACGTGCATGCGCAATTGGCGGTGCGCGGACACGAGCCCGCCGAGTGGGCGGGCCCTCTCCCCGACTTCAGTGTCGACCGCGGCGGCCCCGAGCCGCTGAAAAAGCTGCAGGGGCACGTCGGCACCACGAAGCACCGCGTGCTCATCGTGGCCGAAACCGAAGGCCGCCGCCAGAGCCTGCTCGAACTGCTGCGCGACAGCCGCATCGAGCCGCCCAGCGTCGATTCGCTGGCCGCCTTCCGTGCCGGCGACGAGCACTTCGCGATTGCGGTGGCCCCGCTGGCCGAGGGCTTCTTCTGGACCGAGCCCGCCGACCAGACGGCGATCGAGTTCATCACCGAGACCGAGCTGTTCGCCACCAGCCCGACCGCGCGCCGCCGGCGCAAGCAGGAACAGGTCAGCGATGTCAACGCGCTGATCAAGGACCTGTCGGAGCTGAAGGTGGGCGACCCGGTGGTGCACGTGAACCACGGCATCGGCCGCTACGTGGG
>JANNEI010000014.1:0-3462 GCA_031378565.1 Burkholderiales bacterium | reverse complement strand
CGTCTCGGCCGCCAGCGGCTCGGCCTTCCACAGCCGCAACGCCGACTCGAAGACGATGCCCACCGCCACCAGCCCGAGCACCAGCGCGCTCGCAAAACTGCCCAGCACCTCGATCTTCCAGGTGCCGAAGGCGTAGCGTGCATCGCCCGCATGTCTGCGTGCCAGCGCGTAGGCCAGCGCGGCCACGCCCAGCGCCAGCGCATGCGTGCCCATGTGCCAGCCGTCGGCCAGCAGGGCCATCGAACCGGTCCACCAGCCGCCGGCAATCTCGGCCGCCATGGTGACGAGGGTGATCGCCAGCACCCAGCGCGTGCGTGCCTCGCCGCGCCGGTTGCCGGTGTCGAAATGGTGGCTGTGCTGCCAGGGGCTGAGGTCGTGCAGGTGGGTTGTCATGGCGTCGTGCGAAAGATGGCCTTCAACCCGCCAGCGGCGTGCTAATTTCGTCGATGCGCGTCATCACCTCGGGCGTCAGCTTGCCGATCACCTCGGCCGCACCGAGGTTGCTCTTGAGCTGATCGACGCGAGACGCGCCGGTGATCACCGTGCTGACGCGCGGGTTCTTCGCGGCCCAGGCAATCGCCATCTGCGCCACGCTGCAACCGAGTTCGCTGGCAATGGCTTCGAGTTGTGCCACGGCGGCGTTCTTCTTAGCGTCGGTCAGGCCCTTCACCAGGAATCCCATGTCGGCCAGCGCGCCGCGGCTGCCCTCGGGCACACCGGCCTTGTACTTGCCGGTCAGCAGCCCCGAGGCCAGCGGGCTCCAGGTGGTCAGGCCCAGGCCGATGTCTTCATACAAGCGGGCGTACTCCTGCTCGACTTTTCTGCGGTGGAACAGGTGGTATTGCGGCTGCTCCATCACCGGTTTGTGCAGGTGGTGCTTGTCGGCGATGTCCCAGGCGGCGCGAATGTCGGCCGCACTCCATTCGCTGGTGCCCCAGTACAGCGCCTTGCCGCGGCTGATCATGTCGCTCATCGCCCACACGGTTTCCTCGATCGGCGTGGCGGGGTCGGCGCGGTGGCAATACACCAGGTCGATGAAGTCCAGCCCCATGCGCTGCAACGAGCCGTCGATCGCCTGCGTCAGGTACTTGCGGTTCAGCGTGTCCATCCGGTTCACGGTGTTGCCTTCGCGGCTCAAACCCCAGAAGAACTTGGTCGACACGATGTAGTTCAGGCGTGGCCACTTCAGTGCCTTGATCGCGTCGCCCATCACCTGTTCGCTCTTGCCGCTGGCATACACCTCGGCGTTGTCGAAGAAGTTGACGCCCGCGTCGAAAGCGACCGCCAGCATCTCTTTCGCGGCCGCCACGTCGACCTGGTTGTGGTACGTGACCCAGGAGCCGAGGGACAGCTCGCTGACTTGCAGGCCGCTGCGGCCGAGTCGTCGGTATTGCATGGTGATTCTTTCAGTTCGTGGCGAGTGGGTCTGCAAGACTAGCCGAAGCGCCGCTCCGATACAGTGAGGACATGAATGAAACCGTATTTTCGGCCCGTCGCGCAGCACTGGCGCAGGCCTTGCATGCCGCAGGCGGCGGCGTGGCCATCGTGCCCACCGCGCCCGAGCAGCCACGCAACAGCGACTGCGACTTTCCGTACCGGTACGACAGCGCCTTCCACTACCTGACCGGCTTCGACGAGCCGGGCTCGACGCTGGTGCTGGAAGCGTCGGGCCGCAGCACGCTGTTCTGCCGAGACAAGGATGTCGAGCGCGAGATCTGGGACGGGCATCGCCTGGGCCCGATCGACGCGCCGCAGCAGCTCGGCGTCAGCCAGGCATTCCCGCTGAACCAACTGGATGAGAAGCTGCCCGAACTGCTGGCCGGGCAGGCCGCGCTGTGGTTTGCATTCGGCCAGCCAGGCGGCCTTCAGGCGCGCACCGAAGGCTGGCTGGCCACCGTGCGCGGACGCTCGCGCAGCGGTGTGCAGTGTCCGACCGCGCAGCATGATCTGGCCCCGCTGCTGGCCGACATGCGGCTGGTCAAGGACGCCACCGAACTGGACACGATGCGCCGCGCCGCCGCCATTTCGGCCGGCGCGCATGCACGCGCCATGCGCTTTTGCGGCGACTCGTTTCGCGCCGGTGCGCCCGGCGTTCGCGAGTACGAGATCGAAGCCGAGCTGCTGCACGAGTTTCGCCGCCATGGCGCGCAGAGCCCGGCCTACACCAGCATCGTCGCGGCGGGTGCCAACGCCTGCGTGCTGCACTACGCCGCCGGCAACGCCGAGCTGAAACCCGGAGATCTGTGCCTGATCGATGCCGGCTGCGAGCTCGACGGCTACGCCAGCGACATCACCCGCACCTTTCCCGCCACGGGTGTGTTCACGCCGGCACAGCGCGAGCTGTACGACATCGTGCTGGCGGCGCAAGACGCAGCCGCCGCCGCGACAAAGCCCGGTGCGCGCCAGCGCGACGCGCACCACGCGGCGGTGCGCGTGCTGGCGCAGGGCATGCTGGACAGTGGCCTGCTGGACCGCAACGCGGTCGGCGGTGTCGACGCGGTGATCGAGTCGCTGGCCAACCGCCAGTTCTACATGCACGGCACCGGGCACTGGCTGGGCCGCGACGTGCACGACGTGGGCGAGTACCTGTCGCTGGCCGAAGCGGCGTTCGACCAGCCCGACGGGCTGGGTGGCCGCGTGGTGAAGAAGCCGTCGCGCCGCCTGCAGGCCGGCATGGTGGTCACGCTGGAGCCGGGGCTTTATGTGCGGCCCGCGCCAGGGGTGCCCGAACGCTTCTGGAACATCGGCATCCGCATCGAGGACGACGCGGTGGTGACTGCGGATGGCTGCGAGCTGATCAGCCGCGGCGTGCCGGTGCAGGCCGCCGAGATCGAGGCGCTGATGCGCGGTTGAGCGCACGTTCGCGCTGCTGGTTCGCATCGCGCAGCGCTTCGAGCTGCACGCTGACGCGCTGCATCACGTCCTCTACCGCGTCGAGTTCGGCGTTCGACACCGGCGCGGCCATCGCCGCCAGCACCTCGGACTGGATTTGCAGCGTCTGGCGCGCCAACTTCTGGCCGGCCAATGTGAGGAACAGACGCCGCACCCGCGCGTCGGCCGCATCCACGTCGCGCCGAACCAGCTTCTGCGCCTCCATCTGGGTCAACAGCATGCTGACGCCGCTCTTGGCAACGAAGCAGCGCGCCGCCAGATCCTGCTGCGTGATGCCGGGCAGCGTGGCCAGATTGACCAGCACCTCGTGCTCGCCCACGCGCAGGCCCAGCTCGGCCAGGCGCGCGCTCATCACCGCATCGCACAGGTTGTAAGCGCGCACCACCGCCAGCCAGGCCAGCATTCCGCGGGGGGGCGAGCGGGGGGTGAGGCGGGTTCGGGAAGACGTTCGGGTGGCCATGACTTTGGTTCAATGTTGAACTATACTGTTCAGAATTGAACCAATTGTAGTGCGGCCATGAACCTGTACCTGCGTTTGCTGATCACCTTGCTGCGTGCCTGGCGCGCACC
>JANNEI010000762.1:0-3805 GCA_031378565.1 Burkholderiales bacterium | reverse complement strand
GGCGCATGCCGGCCGAAACCGTCGAGGCCTTCGACGAAGAAGGATTCTTCAAAACCGGCGACGCCGTGAAGTGGATCGACGAAACGGACATCCACCTGGGCCTCAAATTCGACGGCCGCATCGCCGAGGACTTCAAGCTCGCCACCGGCACCTTCGTCTCGGTCGGCCCGCTGCGCGCCCGCGTCATCGCCGCCGGTGACCCGTGCGTGCAGGACGCGGTGGTCGCCGGCATCAATCGCAACCAGATAGGCGTGCTGCTGTTCCCCCGGCTGGACAGTTGCCGCGCGCTGGCCGGTTTGCCGGCCGGCACGCCCACGCTCGACGTGCTGAACGCGCCCGCGGTGACGCAGTTCTTCCAGACCCTTTTGGACCATCTGCACGCCAGCGGCACCGGCAGCGCGACCCGCGTGACGCGCGCGCTGCTGCTGGTTGACCCGCCCAGCATCGACCGCGGTGAAATCACCGACAAGGGCTCGATCAACCAGCGCGCCGTGCTGACGCACCGCGATGCGCTGGTCGAGCATCTGTTTGCAGGTGGCGACGGCGTGCTGCTGCCGTCGCCGCCATGAAGCTGCATCCGATGGAGACGACCGCATGAACATTCAAGGACACGCCGCCCTCGTCACCGGCGGGGCCTCGGGCCTGGGCGCGGCCACCGCTCGCGCATTGGCGGCGCGCGGTGCCAAGGTGGCCGTGCTCGACCGCAACGCCGAGGGCGCAATGGCACTCGCAGCCGAGATAGGAGGCATCGGCATCGGCTGCGACATCACGTCCACCGACAGCCTGCTGGCTGCGCTGAGCGCAGCGCGAGCAGCGCACGGCCCGGCGCGCATCCTGCTCAACGTGGCCGGCATCGGCAGCGCCAAACGCATCATCGGAAGAGACGGCACGCCGGCACCGCTCGAAGACTTCAAGCGCGTGGTCGAGGTGAACCTGGTCGGCACCTACAACGCCACGCGGCTGGCCGTGGCCGAGATGGCTGCGCTGCCGCCGCTGGAAGACGGCGAGCGCGGCGTGGTGGTCTGCACCGCCTCGGTCGCGGCCTTCGACGGGCAGGTCGGGCAAGAGGCCTATGCCGCGTCGAAAGGCGGCGTGGTGGCGATGACCCTGCCGATGGCGCGCGACCTGGCGCAGTTCGGCATCCGCGTCGTCACCATCGCGCCGGGGCTGTTCCTGACGCCGCTGCTGGCCGAGTTGCCCGCCGCGATTCAAGAATCGCTGTCGGCCAGCATCCCGTTCCCGAAGCGTCTGGGCAAACCCGCAGAGTTCGCGCAGCTGGCGTTGAGCATCATCGAGAACATCTCGCTCAACGGCGAAGTGATCCGCCTCGACGGCGCACTGCGCATGGCCCCACGTTGAGCTCCGCAACCGTGTCGATCGTCCTCTCGATGCCCAAGACCACCTTCCACACCGTGAGCGTGCAGTTCGGCGACTGCGACCCCGCGGGCATCGTTTTTTTTCCCAACTTCTCGCGCTGGATGGACGCGGCGTCGCTGTCGTTCTTCATGCAGTGCGGCGTGCCGCCGTGGCGCGAGCTGGTGAAGACGCGCGGCATCGTGGGCACGCCACTGCTCGAAATCAACACGCGGTTCATTCAGTCGGTCACCTACGGTGAAACGATCAAGATCGCGACCCACATCGAGGAATGGCGCAACAAGGCCTTCATCCAGTTGCACCGCGTGACGCGCGGCGACACCCTGATCTGCGAAGGCCGCGAAGTGCGCGCCTTCGTGATCCGCGACGCCGCCGACCCCGACCGGCTGCGCGCCATCCCCGTGCCCGAAGACATCAAGTCCCTGTGTTCCCAGCCGCAGCAACCCACCCAACCGTCCGGAGACAACGCACCATGAAAAAAGCACTCAAACCCCTGGTTGCCGCCCTGGCCAGCGCGCTGCTGGCCAGCGTGGCCCACGCCGACGTCAACATCGGCGTCAGCCTGCCGCTGACCGGCCCGGCGTCGGGCCTGGGCATTCCGATGAAGAACTACTTCGCGCTGTTCCCGCAGACGATTGCCGGCGAGAAGGTCAACCTGATCATCCTCGACGACGCCACCGACCCGACCAAGGGCGTGGTCAACGCGAAGCGCTTCGTGACCGAGGACAAGGTCGACATCATCATGGGTTCCGCGGCCACGCCGGTGGCGATTGCGATGTCGGACGTGGCCGCCGAATCGGGCACGGTGCAGCTGGCGTTTTCGCCGGCGCAGTTGCCGCCCGGCAAGGACGCCTGGACCTTCCGCCTGCCGCAGTCGAACGCGGTGATGGCGCACCCGATGGTCGAGCACATGAAGAAGCAGGGCGTGAAAACGGTCGGCTTCCTGGGCTACACCGACGCCTACGGCGAAGGCTGGCTGAAAGACTTCACGCCGGTCGCCGAGAAGGCCGGCATCAAGGTGATCGCAGTCGAGCGCTTCGCGCGGCCAGACACCAGCGTGACCGCGCAGGCACTGAAGCTGGTCGCCGCCAACCCCGACGCGATGTTGATCGTGGCCTCGGGCAGCGGTGCGGCGATGCCGCACAAGGCCATCGTCGAGCGCGCCTTCAAGGGCAAGATCTACCAGACGCACGCCGCCGCGTCGCGCGACCTGATGCGCGTCGGCGGCAAGGACGTGGAAGGCGCTTACGTGGTGTCCGGCCCGGCGGTGATCGCCGAACAACTGGAGGAATCGCACCCGTCGAAGAAGCTGGCCATCGATTTCGTGCAGAAGTACGAGAAGGCTTACGGCACGGGTTCGCGCAATCAGTTTGCCGGCCACGCCTACGACACCCTGATCGTGCTGGAAAAAGTGCTGCCGGTGGCGTTGAAAAAGGCCAAGCCCGGGACCAAGGAATTCCGCCTGGCCATCAAGGACGCCATTGAAGGCATGGGCCGCACAGTGTTCTCGCACGGCGTGATGAACTGGACCAAGGACGACCACTGGGGCTTCACAAACGAGACGGGTGTGATGCTGAAGGTGGTGAACGGCGACTGGAAAGTGGAGTAGCCAAGCCACTTCGCCTCGACCACGCCGCGGACACACGCCACACTCACAAATCACGTCACCTCACCCATGGACTTTTCCATCGCCAGCATCCTGACGCTGGACGGCATCACCAACGGTGCCATCTACGCCCTGATGGCGCTGGCCACCGTGCTGGTGTTCACCATCACGCGGGTCATCTTCATTCCGCAGGGCGAGTTCGTCGCCTACGGCGCGCTCACGCTCGCCATTCTGCAGATGGGCCAGGTGCCGGGCACGGTGTGGTTGCTGCTCGCGCTGGCGCTGCTGAGCGCGGTGCTCGAAGCCGCTGCCAATGCGCGGCGCGCCGTGCCAATCGCACGCATCGCGGCGGCTGCGGGCAAGACGCTGGCCTGGCCGGCGGCGGTCACGCTGTTCACGTTGTGGGCCGCGCCGCTGAAGCTTTCGTTGATCCTTCAAAGCCTGCTGACGCTGGCGATCGTCACGCCGCTGGGTCCGCTGGTGTACCGGCTGGCCTATGAAAAGCTGGCCGACGCGACCGTGCTGGTGCTGCTGATCGTCTCGGTCGGCGTGCACTTCGCGCTCACGGGGATGGGGCTGGTGTTCTTCGGTGCCGAGGGCTTTCGCAACCCCAGCTTCTGGGACGCGCGCTTCAGCGCCGGGCCGCTCATGTTGTCGGGCCAGACGCTGATCATCTTCATGGCGTCGATCGCGCTGATCGTGGCGCTGTTCCTGTTCTTCGAGCGCAGCCTGCACGGCAAGGCATTGCGGGCCACCGCGGTGAACCGGCTCGGCGCGCGGCTGATGGGCATCTCGACCACCGGCGCGGGCCGCCTCAGCTTTGGG
>JANNEI010000747.1:0-7450 GCA_031378565.1 Burkholderiales bacterium | reverse complement strand
GGCTGGGGGGATTCGGTCAGCGAGCGGATGAAGTCTTACGGGCACCGGTGGGTGGACTGCGAGGGCCTGTCGGACGATCGGCTGCGCCGGCACATCCAGGACGACGGCATCCACATCCTCATCGACCTGGCCGGGCACACCGCGAATTCGCGCGTGCTCATGTTTGCCGTGGGCGTTGCGCCGGTGCAGTTGACGTACCTCGGCTACCCGACCGCCAGCGGCGTGCCGGCCAACGACTTCCGCATCACCGACGAGGTCATCGATCCCGGCGACATGCCGGCGCTGGCTGCCGAGCTGCCGTTGCGGTTGCCGCGCACCATGTTCTGCTACCGCCCGCCCGATGAGCAGCCGCCCATCGGGCCGGTGCCGATGCTGCAGAACGGGCATGTCACCTTCGGGTCGTTCAACAACATCGCCAAGGTCACCGACCACACGCTCGACCTGTGGGCGCAGGCCATGAATGCCGTGCCCGGCTCGCGCTTGCTGCTGAAGTCGTCGTCGATGGCGCAGGCGTCGAACCGTGAAAACATCGAGCGCTTCATGGCGGCGCGCGGCGTCGCGCCGCAGCGTCTGAGCCTGCAGCCGTGGATCGCCAGCAAGAGCAGCCACCTCGACATGTACAACCAGGTCGACATTGCGCTGGACACGTTTCCGTTCAACGGTGCCACCACCACCTGCGAGACGCTCTGGATGGGCGTGCCGGTGGTCACGCTGCGCGGGCGCACCCACACCTCGCGCATGGGGGCCTCGCTGATGCACGCCATCGGTCGCAGCGACTGGGTGGCGGACAACGACGCCGGCTACGTGGCCATTGCCGCCCGGCTGGCCGCCGACGTGCCCGGGCTTCGGCAGTGGCGCAGTCAGGCGCGTGCATCGCTGGCTGCCTGCCCGCTCTTCGACGAGGCAGGTTTTACGCGTTGTTTCGAGGTTTTGCTGGAACGGGCCTGGGCCTTGAAAGGCGAGCGCGCGGGTGCCTTGACCGCCTGCGCGGCTGAACCGGCCTAGTCCGAACGCGCCATCCCCTTCGACACCACCCGTCGATCACGCGTCATATCGCGTCGATACATTGCCCTGTCACTCTGAAATCCAACGGTTCGGGGTGCGTCGGACTAGGCTGAAGTAGCCAGCGAATCCGCGCACCTCGAACATGGTGACGACACAGGAGGCTTCTAAAGTCAGTTTCATCGGAAGGTTCCCGCTCAAGGGAGGCACGCCGATGAGATCGGGTCCCGGTGGTCGATGCAGGCCGCGCCTCCAACGGGGGTCGCTTCTTGATTCGCCCACCGGGACTGTGCACAGCGTTTTTGAATCTCAACCCAGGAGAGAACCCACAATGAAACTGAAACTCAAGATGATTGCCATCGCCGCGGCGATGGTCTCGTTGGCTGGCGCTGCGCAAGCGGCACCCGTCACGGAATCGACCAACAACGGCTCGCTCGTCCTCACCGCGTTCAACCAGGTGACGAAGGCCTGGTACATCCGTGACCTCGGCTTCACCATCAACTCCTTCCTGCCCACCGGCATCCTCGCTTCGGTGGGCGACCCGCTCAGCAGCGCCGTCGGCGACAAGACGCCGAACACCCCGTTGTTGCTCGACAAGAACAACACCGCCACCTTCAGCGATGCGTCCAGCTGGACCACATGGATTGCCGGCCAGAACGTCGCCGACATTCGCTGGAACGTGAACGCGGTCGATACGTTTGCTGGCTCCGGCCAGTTGAAGTCGCGATTGATCACGTCGTCGGCCAATGGCTCGGAGACAGCATCGAACGGCAACATCAACAATTTCGTCGCCGTGAATAACGCTGGTTCCGCGCAGTCTTACTTCACCAACTTCGGTAGTGGCGGAACGGCCGGTCTGTCGTCGTTCAGCAATAACCCTCTTGCTCCGTATCAGACATCTCTTGACAGCAATTTCCTCCTCGGGGCTGACGGTCTGGCCAGCCTCGACCAGGGCGTGAGCCTGTTCTACTTTGCGCGCACGACCGAGAGCGGTTCGACGGGTACGTTCGCAACCCCGGTGAAGTATGGCAACACCACCGGTTTTGCCGTCGTCAAGCTGGAAGCCGACGGTGACTTCTCGTACAACCTGGCCGGCGATCAAGTCGGCGCGGTGCCGATCCCTGCCGCCGCCTGGCTGATGGGGTCGGGCCTGATGGCCCTCGGCGGCGTGGTCCGCCGCCGCAAGGGTGCTGCGCAGGCCTGAGCCGCGCACTGACTTGCTGAGCTTTTCTCGCCTCCCTGCGGTCGCTTGTCGACCGCAGGTCGGCAGAGCTTTGCTCAAGATTTTCCCAATCAAATTCGTTTTCAGGACTCTTCATGAAACTCAACAAGCTTTCACAAGCCGTCGCCGCCGTGTGCGCCGTGGCTTCGGCTCCCGCGTTCGCCCTGGTTCCCGATGGAACCAACAACCTGCCCGCCAACACGCTCAGCATCCGCATCTCTGGCGCCACTGCCGTGGACCCGGGCTTTGCCGCAGCGGCTCTGCGCCTGTGCACCTCGACGTCGATCCACCGCTATTCGATCTCGAACAACACGGTCATCTTCTGCACCATCAACACCACCACCTTCCCGGGTGCCGGAAAGACCAACCTCGCGTTTCACAAGTTCTCTCAGGGTGGTTCGGGCGGCGGTGTCGCCAATGTCAACCAGGGCAACTTGATCCCCTTCGTCAACCTGGCCGAAATCATCGGTGGTTGCACAGCGCCAGTCGTGACTGCGGCCCAGGACGTGGACGGCACGAATCCTTTGCCCACTTTCGTCGACACGCTGTGCTCGAACTCTTTCTCTGACCCGGCGGTGACCAACCCCGAGTTCTCGTTCATCGGCGTGTCCGACGTCGAGCCCCAGTTCTTCGGGGCATCTGCCAACACCTACGACAACCTGCTGGCCGAGTCGTTGGCGACGGTGATCTTCGCGCCGCCGGTCACGAGGACTGCCTACATCGCGTTGCAAAAGGCGCAAGGTCTGGTGGTTGGTTTCGGCGGCACCTGCGCGATCGACAGCCAGACCGAAGCCTGCCTGCCTTCACTGTCGCAAGGCCAGCTCACTTCGATGTACACCCAGCCCGATCAAAGCTGGCTCGGCCTGACGGGTGCCGTCATTGCCGATGACAAGATCTACGTGGCCCGCCGCGCCAGCACCTCGGGCACGCAAAAAACCTTCGAGGCGCTGATCGGTCGCACGACCAACAGCTCGACCGGCGGTCGGGAATGCCAGTCGGGTGTTGACCCCTTCGTCAGTGGTGTCGCGGCAGCGGACAACACGGCAGCCAACCTGGTTTGCACCGGCACCAACACCGTCGTCAACAACAGCGGCAGCAACCAGGTCATCACCTGCCTGAACAAGCACGACTCCGGCAGCCGCGGGGCGGTTGGCACGTTGTCGACCGAGTACAAGACGACCACGGGCCTCATCCGCTTCACGAAGATCAACGGCATCGCACCAACGTACAAGGGTGTGGCTTCCGGCCAGTACACCCAATACGGTGACGTGTCGCTGAACACGCGCATCGCGACGCGCAATGGGGCCGGCCCGACCGCCACCGAGCCGGGCTACGCCAACTTCCTGACGGTGCTCAAGGGTGAGTTTTCGAACCCGGCGACCATCGAGGTCGTCAACGGCAGCAACCAGCCGTTTGGCCCGTCCGGCCTGCTGGCACTCGACGTGCTGAACCCGCTGCTTCCGGCCCCCGACTACACAGGTGCCACGGCACGCAATCCGTGGTCGCGTCTGGTCGGCGGTACCGATCTGAACAACTGCCAGCCGGGCAAGCAAGGCACGTTCTAATTTCTCATTTGCACCGCTGCCTCAAGGTGGCGGTGCTGACAAGAAATCTCCGAGCCAGCGCTCCACAAGGGCGCTGGCTCTTTCCGTTTCGATGCGCACTTCGGCAGGTTGCCGGTCGCACGGCGTGGCGTGAGACGCCCACAGAAAGAAGTGATTCGACCCATGGCTTCCACCGTCAAGCTGAGGATGATCGACGGCGTGCAGATCGTCGCGCCGGACTCTCTGAACCTGATCACGCCGTATGTGCTGTTCGAGCAACAGGACTGGTTCGAGGACGAGATCAAGTTCCTTCGCCGGCTGCTGCAACCCGGCCAGCAACTCATCGACATCGGTGCCAACCACGGCGTCTACACCTTGTCGATGGCGCGCACCGTGGGGCCGACCGGCAGGGTGTGGGCGTTCGAGCCGGCGTCGGGCACGGCAAGCTTGCTTGCCGAGTCGATTGCGCTGAATGGCTGTTCGCAGGTGGTGCTGGAGCGGATGGCGCTGTCGAACACGGTCGGCTCGGCGCAGCTGTCGCTGAACGACAACTCGGAACTCAACGCCGTCGTTCATGGCCAGCCATCGGCGGGGGCCACCGAGACCGTGCCGCTGGTGACGCTCGATGAGCGCATGGAACGCTGGGCCTGGCAGCACATCGACTTCGTGAAAATAGACGCCGAAGGTGAGGAAGCCAATATCCTCAAAGGCGGTGCCCGCTTCTTCAACGAGCTGTCACCGTTGGTTCAGTACGAGATCAAGGCGGGCTCGCAACTGCACCTGGATCTGGCAAGGCAATTTGCCGAACTGGGCTACGCCTCGTATCGCCTGGTGCCGGGCCTGCAGTTGCTGGTTCCGTTCGACCGCGAGCGGCCGTCGGATGGGTTCCTCCTGAACCTGTTTTGCTGCAAGCCGGACCGAGCCCGCCAACTGGCAGCGCAAGGCTTTCTGTTGCAGGCACCGGCAGCCGGCCGCGCGCCCGGCATCGAACCGATGACGCCAGACCCCGCAGAACCGTCGATACACGCCGAACACGGGTGGCGTCACACCCTGGCGGGGCTGCCGTACGGTGCCATGCTGTCGGACACGTGGGAACAGACGGCAGCCGCAGCGGGCCGCGCTGAGGTCGAGAAGGCGCTGGCCCTGTATTGCGCCAGCCTGGACGTTCGACGCTCGGCGGCCGAGCGCTTCGGGGCACTGGAGGCGGGCTTCCATCAGATGGCGGCGTTGTGCGATCAGGCACCTTCGCATTTGCGCTGGGCCAGCCTGGCCCGAATGGCGGCGGACTGCGGCGCGCGCTCGGTTGCCGTGGAGGCGCTGCGAAAACTGGCGGCTGTCATCGAGCGGCGCCAGCAGGTCGATACCAGTGAGCCGTTCGTCGCGCCGGCAAAACGGTTCGACGCCATCGCTCCCGGTGCGGCGGGGCTGGCCGCATGGGTGGTGGCCGCCGTTGCAGAGGAACTGGAGCGGCTGGATTCGTTCTCGTCGTTCTACACCGAAGCCGCGGCCAAACCGAGACTCGACCTGATCCGCTCGCTCGGCTTCGGCAGCGACGAAATGGTTCGCCGCCGCAACCTGGTGCACCGGCGTTTCGGCCTGCCCGCTTGACGACGCACCAGGCTTCGAGGGATCACGGCATCGCGTCGATGCTGATGCTGTGCGCGGGCAGGCCCGACCGCGCGCGCGCCACCATCTGCTCGTAGGCTGCTTCCAGGTGCCGTGTGTAGCGCGGCGTGTCGTACAGCGGTGCCGTCGGCAGGTTCGCCGCAAGGCGCTCGCGCAGGTTCGCCAACAAGGCCGGCTCGGTGGCCAGGCGGTATGCCAGTGCCTCGTAGTCGGCGAAAGATTCGGTCACCAGTTCCGGCAGCCCCACCGCCCGCAACAGGCTCGCACCGACCCGGCTCGGGAAGCTCGGCCCGGCGCACGTCAGCACCGGCAGGCCGGCCCAGAGGGCGTCACTGCCGGTGGTGTGCGCGTTGTAGGGCCAGGTGTCCAGGAACTGGTCGCACATGCGCAGCCGAGCCAGGTGGCGCTCGTGACCCCAAGGCGCACCGAAGACGATTCGCGCGGGGTCGACACCGCGCGCCCGGGCCTCGTACCGCAGGTTGACTTGCGCCTCGGGCACGTCGCTGTACAGCAGCAGCACGCTGCCGGGCACCCGCTGCAACAGGCGCATCCACACATCGAAAACCGCCGGCATGATCTTGTAGACGTTGTTCATGCAGCAGAACACGAAAGCGTCGGCCGGCAGCCCGGCGGCCGCGCGGCCCTGCGGCACGTCGGCGACGCGGCGTTGCGAATCGTTGGGCTGGTAGCAGTCAGGCAGGTAGACGACCTTCTCGGCGTAGAAGCGTTGGTCCGACGGCGGGATCACCACCGCGTCGGCAATGATGTAGTCGATGTACGGTGCGCCGATCGTTCCCGGGAACCCCAGGTAGTTGACCTGGATGGGTGCCGGCCGCAACGCGAACACATGCGTCCGCTTGTGTCCGAAGTAACCGTTCAGATTGACCAGGATGTCGATGCCGCGCTCGCGGATGGCGTTGGCCGCATTCAGGTTGTCGAGACTGCGGATCGGCACGACGGAAGCGGCGACCTCGATCCGGCGTCGCAGTGTGCTGCCGTCGCTCCAGCCGTTGTCGAAGGCGAAGACTTCGAAGCGCGACCGGTCGTGCAGCTCCAGCACCTCGGTCAGCAGCACCGAGGTGGCCTGGTTGCGAAATTCTCCCGCCAGGTAACCGACTCGAATTTTCGGACCGCGGCCGATCCTGGCGGCTCGCAACTGCGACGACTGATCGGGGAAATACGTCGCCGCGTAGGCCTGCGTGCCCCGCATCAAAAGCGCCGGCGAGGCGCAGTAGCCCTGCAGGCCGAAAGGTTCGCTCGTCAACGCTCCGGCGGCCAGCCCGGACTCGACGTGGGCCTGCAGTTCGTCCAGCGCCAGCCAGTCGGCGGTGAGCAGTTTGCAATGCAGCAGACGGCCCGCCGTCAGCGGGTGGTCGGGCCAGCGCTGCATCAGGCGCTCGAAAGCAATCGCTGCGTCTTCGTACAGACGCTGCTCCTGCAACACCAGGGCAAATTTCTCGATCACTGCGGGCCGGTCCGGGTCGATCTGCAAGGCCCGCTGAAAGCTCTGGCCGGCCGCCTCGGGCCCGACGAAATGAAGCTGGACCATGCCCAGCCCGGCCCAGGCATCGGCCGAGTCGGGGTGTTGCCGAACGGCGGCTTCGAAGCAGGCCAGCGCCTGTTCGTTGTTGCCTTGCTCGTCGAACAGTGTGGCGCGGTGCAGGCGGGCCATCAGGTCGATCTGGCGGTCGCCCGGGCTCAACTGCGCGGCACTGTCGAAATGTGTCGCCGCCTCTTCGTTCAGGCCCAGCCCGCGCAGCGCCTGCGCAAGTTCGACATGGGCATGCGGTTGGCCGGGCACCGCCGTTATCGCCGCCCGCAGGCTGTGCACCGCCTCCGGATAGCGCTTCTGCATCGTCAGCAACGACCCCAGGCCGTGCAGCGCCAGATGGTGCGAAGGCGCGAGCTTGAGGGCGTCGCGGTACGCCCGTTCGGCGTCGACCACCTGGCCGGCCTGTTGCAAGCCGTGCGCTGCTGCCAACAGTTCGTTGGTCCGCTTCGCCGTGGCTTGAGGGGCTGGGTGCGTGCTCATGTCGACGGGTGATGCGCGGCTGCG
>JANNEI010000713.1:0-2063 GCA_031378565.1 Burkholderiales bacterium | reverse complement strand
GCTGGCCTGGGCGAGACCCGCTCGGCGAACCAGAGCCTGCGGCTCGAACAGACGGCTGGCAAACCGCCGCGCACCGTGCAGGACAGCACCGACACCCGTGACCGCAACCTGAGCCTGAACGGCAAGTTCAGCCAGTTGCTGGCCAACGAGCACAGCCTGGTCGCCGGCGGCGAAGCCGAGAGCAACCGCCGCATCGACGCGCGCACCACGCTGCAGGGTGGCGTGAAGCTGCTGGTGGATTTCGGCGACGACGTGCAGGCATCGGCGACCCGGTTTGCGCTGTACGCGCAGGACGAATGGACCCTCTCGCCGCAGTGGGCGGCGCATGCCGGTCTGCGCTGGGAAGGCATCCACACCCGCGGCAGCGGGGTCGGCAATGCGGCGGACGCCAGCAACCGCACCAGCGTGTGGACGCCGCTGCTGCATGCGGTGTGGAAGGCCGACGAGAAGAGCCGCGACCAGGTGCGCTTCAGCCTGACGAGCAGCTACCGTTCGCCGACGCTGCAAAACCTGATCGCGCGGCCCGGCATCAACAGCCGCTACCCGGTGCCGGGGCCCAACACGCCGACCCAGCCCGACCGTGCCGGCAACCCGAACCTGTTGCCCGAACTGGCCACCGGCATCGACGTGGCGGCCGAGCGCTACCTGCCGGGCAGCGGGCTGCTCAGCGCCAATGTGTTTCACCGCCAGATCAGCAACTTCATGCGCAACCAGACCGCGCTCGAGGACGTGTCGTGGTCGCCCGGCCAGCCGCGCTATGTCTCGCGCCCGCAGAACGTCGGCGACGCGGTGACGCAGGGCATCGAACTGGAAGCCAAGTTCCGGCTCAGCGAGTTGCTGGTCGACGCGCCCAAGCTCGATCTGCGCGCCAACGCCAGCGTGTTCCGCTCGCGCGTGAAGTCGGTTCCCGGCCCCGACAACCGGCTGGACCAGCAGCCCGGCTTCACTGCCAACCTGGGTGCCGACTACCGCTTGCCCGGCATGCCGCTCAGCGTGGGCGGCAACCTGAACTGGACGCCGGGCTACACCACCCGCCTGAGCGATGTGCAGACCGCCGTTCAAGGCCGCAAGGTGATCGCCGACGCCTATGCGCTGTGGGTGTTCAGCCCGACCCTGCAGCTGCGCACCACCTTCAGCAACCTGGACCCGCGCGATTACGTCACCGGTGGCAGCGTTGACGACTCTGGCGTGCGCGAGACCTCGCAGACGACGGCGCCGACCTACCTGAACCTGCAGCTTCGGCTGGAAATCAAGCTGTGACCGCAGATTGCATTGATTTCAGACATGCCTTTTGGTCATCCATTTTTATTGGCTCATGTGTCCAATATTCAGGCTGTCATCGAGTTTCGCTGTGGAATTCCGCGCTGAGAAACACCCGGCAAACTCAGTGTTTGCCCTTATTTGGTGCTCGTTGGCACATCGATTGCGACCTTCCGGTGCACAGGGCCGGCAACACGCCCAACCCAATCACCCGCAGGAGACTGTTCCATGACCCCTCGCATCGTTGCCCACTGCCCGCTCGACGCCGTTTCACGCCGCGGCCTGATCGCCTCGGCGCTGGCTGCCGCAGCCTTCGCCGTTGCCGCGCCCACCGCCGCGTTCGCACAGGCAAAAGGTGAAATCAAGATCGCCCACATTTACAGCAAGACCGGCCCGCTCGAAGCCTACGGCAAGCAGACCGCCACCGGCTTCATGATGGGCCTGGACTACGCCACCGGCGGCACCATGATGGTGGCCGGCAAGAAGATCACGGTCATCGAAAAAGACGACCAGGGCAAGCCCGATGTGGGCAAGAGCCTGCTGGCCGCGGCCTACGGCGACGACAAGGCCGACATCGCGGTCGGCCCCACTTCAAGCGGCGTGGCGCTGGCCCTGCTGCCGGTGGCCGAGGAGTACAAGAAGATCCTGCTGGTCGAGCCGGCCGTGGCCGATTCGATCACCGGCGACAAGTGGAACAAGTACATCTTCCGCACCGGCCGCAACAGTTCGCAGGACGCCATCAGCAACGCGGTGGCGCAAGACAAGGCGGGTACCAGCATCGCCACGCTGGCGCAGGACTACGC
>JANNEI010000675.1:0-3283 GCA_031378565.1 Burkholderiales bacterium | reverse complement strand
ATCCTGCAGGCCAACATCGTCGGTGCCTACCACCTGTACGAGGCGGCGCGGCTGCAGGGCGTCAAGCGCATCGTGTTTGCCAGCTCGAACCACGTGACCGGCTTCTACCGCCAGGACGAAGTGATCGGCCCCGACGCCCGCGTGCGCCCCGACGGCCTGTACGGCCTGAGCAAGGCGTTCGGCGAGAACCTGGCGCAGCTCTACTTCGACCGCCACCGCATCGAGACGGTGAGCCTGCGCATCGGCTCCTCGTTCCCCGAGCCGAAGGACCGCCGCATGCTGGCCACCTGGCTGAGCTGCGACGACCTCGAACGCCTGGTGGTCGCCGCCCTGACCGCGCCGGTGGTGGGCCACAGCGTGATCTACGGCATGAGCGACAACGCCGCCACCTGGTGGGACAACACGCAGGCGCGCCACATCGGCTACCGGCCGCAGGACAGCTCCGACGTGTTCCGCGCCACGGTCGAGGCGCGCCAGCAGGTGCTCAACCATGCCGACCCGGCCGTGATCTACCAGGGCGGTGCGTTCGTGCGCACGGGTCCGTTCGAATGAACCCTGGCAACAGCGTCGAAGTGCTCGGTCCGCTGCGCGATCAGGTGGGCGAAAGCCCGCTGTGGTCGCCGGCCGAGCAGGCGCTGTGGTGGGTGGACATCGACGGCCGCGCGCTGCACCGATGCGACTGGGCCACGCGCGCGGTGCGCAGCTGGCCGACCCCCGAGCGCACCGGCTGCATCGCGCTGCACGGCGCAGGCGGCCTGCTGGCGGCGATGGAGAGCGGCCTGTTCCACCTGCACGCACCCGCCGAAGGCGCGCTGCGCGCCGAGCCGGTGGCACCGGTGGCGCACGCACAGCCCGGCATGCGCTTCAACGACGGCCGCTGCGACCGCGCCGGCCGCTTCTGGGCCGGCACGATGGTGCGCGACACGGCGCTGGCCGCACCCGCCGGTGCGCTTTACCGCTTCGACCGGCGCGGCCTGAACCTGCTTCTCGACGGCCTGATCACGCCCAACGGCCTGGCCTTCAGCGCCGACGGGCGCACGATGTATTTGTCCGACTCGCACCCCAGCGTGCAGCGCATCTGGGCCTTCGACCTGGACGCCGACGGCACACCGACGCGGCGGCGCGACTTCGTCGACATGCGCCAGCACCCCGGCCGGCCCGATGGCGCGGCGATCGACATCGACGGCGGCTACTGGACCTGCGCCAACGACGCCGGCCTGGTGCACCGCTTCACGCCCGACGGCCGGCTCGACCGCTCGCTGCGCGTGCCGGTGGACAAGCCGTCGATGTGCGCGTTTGCCGGGCCGGCGCTCGATGCGCTGGTCGTCACCTCGATCCGCCCTGCCAACGTGCCGCCCGGGCAGGCCGGATTGGCCGGTGCGGTGTTCGTCCTGAACCCGGGCACGCAAGGCCTCGCCGAGACGCCTTTTCAACCCTGATTCGCTTTTTGATCCAACCCCCGAGGAGACACGCCATGCCGGTCAAACCGCTGCTTCTGTCCGCCCTGCTGGCCACCGCCTTCGGTGCCAGCGCAGTCGAGTTCCGCTCGGCCGACACTCACAACGCCGACGACTACCCGACCGTGGCCGCCGTCAAATACATGAGCGAGTTGCTCGACAAAAAGAGTGGCGGCAAACACAAGATCAAGGTCTTCAACAAACAAGCCCTGGGCAGCGAAAAGGAAACGATCGACCAGGTGAAGATCGGCGCGCTCGACTTCACACGTGTCAACGTCGGCCCGATGAACGGCATCTGCCCGTTGACGCAGGTGCCGACAATGCCGTTCCTGTTCAGTTCCATCGCGCACATGCGCAAATCACTCGACGGGCCGGTGGGCGAAGAGATTCTCAAGAGCTGCGAGGCCAGCGGTTTTGTCGGTCTGGCGTTCTACGACAGCGGCGCGCGCTCCATCTACGCCAAGAAGGCCATCAAGAGCGTGGCCGATGCCAAGGGGTTGAAGATTCGCGTGCAGCAGTCCGACCTGTGGGTGGCGCTGGTCAGTGCGATGGGCGCGAACGCCACGCCCATGCCCTACGGCGAGGTCTACACCGGCCTCAAGACCGGCCTCATCGACGCGGCCGAGAACAACATCCCCAGCTTCGACACCGCCAAGCATGTGGAAGCGGTGAAGGTCTACTCCAAGACCGAACATTCGATGGCGCCCGAGATCCTGGTCATGTCCAAGGTGATCTGGGACAAGCTGCCCAAGCCCGAGCAGGACATGATCCGCGCTGCGGCCAAGGAGTCGGTGCCGTTCCAGCGCCAGAAGTGGGACGAACAGGAAGCCAAGTCGCTGGCCAACGTCAAAGCCGCCGGTGCCGAGATCGTCGATGTGGACAAAAGCACCTTCCAGGCCGCGATGGGACCGGTGTACGAGAAGTTCATGGTCACACCCGACATGAAGCGGCTGGTCAAAGCGGTGCAAGACAACAAGTAAGCACGCCGCGCCCGCCCTCACTGCACCGCGCACGACTCCCATGTTCACCCGGTTCTGCGCCGCGCTGTCCAAGCTGTGCCTCATGCTGGCGGTGGTGGGTTTGATCGCGGTGGTGCTGTGTGTGCAGTGGCAGGTGATCGGCCGCTACGTCTTCAACGACACGCCCACCTGGGCCGAAGCACTGGCGATGCTGCTGGTGCTGTTCGTCACCGCCTTCGGCCTGGCCGTGGGCGTGCGTGACGCCGGCCATATCGGGCTCGAATCGCTGGTGGTGCTGTTGCCGCAGGCGTGGCAACGCCGCATCGAAATCCTCATCCATGCGCTGGTGGGCCTGTTCGGCGGCCTGATGGTGCAAAGCGGCTGGCTGTGGATGACGGCCAAGTGGGGCGAAAAAAAACCCATGCTGCCGGTGCCCGACGGCATCGACTACCTGCCGATCGTGATCGCCGGTGCGCTGATCGTGCTGTTCTCGGTCGAACACATCGTTGCGCTGCTGCGCGGCACCGTGGTGGAGCCGGCATGGAACTGACCGTGCTGGGACTCAGCTTCACAGTATTCTTGCTCTTGGGCGTGCCCGTGGCGTTCGCGATCGGGCTGTCGTCGGTGGCCACCATCGTCGCCGCCGGCCTGCCGGTGGCGGTGGTGTTCCAGAAGATGGTCGGCGGCATGCAGGTGTTCAGCTTCCTCGCCATTCCGTTCTTCGTCTTCGCTGGCGAACTGATGCTGTACGGCGGCATTGCCGACCGCATCGTGCGCTTCGCCAACAGTCTGGTCGGCCATGTGCGCGGCGGCCTGGGCATGAGCAACGTGATCGGCTGCACGCTGTTCGGCGGCGTCGCCGGCTCG
>JANNEI010000632.1:0-1949 GCA_031378565.1 Burkholderiales bacterium | reverse complement strand
TTCCGTTGCCGCATTCCGGCCCGGGCATGGCCACGGTGAAGGACCACCTCGACCCGATCAACGAGTACCTGCTGCGCACCCACGCGGTGGGCCAGAACAACGTGCTGATCATCGACGAGGCGCAGAACCTGTCGGCGGATGTGCTGGAGCAGTTGCGCCTGCTGACCAACCTGGAAACCAGCGAGCGCAAGCTGCTGCAGATCATCCTGATCGGCCAGCCGGAGCTGCGCGAGATGCTGGCCCGGCCCGAGCTGGAGCAGCTGGCGCAGCGCGTGATTGCCCGCTTTCACCTGGGGGCCTTGTCCGAGGCCGAGACGGCGCAGTACATCCGTCACCGCCTGTCGGTGGCCGGGCTGCGTGGTGCGCTGCCGTTCGACCAGCCTGCCCGCCAGCGCATCCACCAGTTGTCGCGCGGCGTGCCACGGCGCATCAACCTGCTCTGCGACCGGTCGCTGCTGGGCGCGTATGCGGGCGGCACCAACAAGGTCGACCGACGCATCGTCGAGCAGGCGGCGAAAGAGGTTTTCGGCCGCAGCGATCCTGGAGGCGTGCCGGTGTCCCGCGTCCGTGCTGCCTCGCTGGTGGGGTTGGGGCTGGTGGCGGGCGCGGCGCTTTTCGGTGTGGTGACGCTGGCCTACAACGGCCGCTTCGACAAGTTGGCGTCGCCGGCCCGCGCCGCCTCTGCTGCGATGGTGCCGGCGGTGGCTGCGGCGGCCGCGGTGCCCGCCAGCGCCAGCGCCGTCGCCGTGGCGTTGGGGAGGCCACCCGCATCGGCACCTGTCGCGCCGACGCGCCTGCCATCCGCGCCGCCGACACGGCCGCAGAATTGACCCGATGTCCTACATCCTCGACGCCCTCAGAAGAGCCGACGCCGAACGCGACCGTGGTGGCGTGCCCGGCCTGCACACCCAGCCCGCGCCGTTGCCGTCGGCCGACGACCTGCCGCCGCGGCGCAACCGGGCCTGGCCGTGGCCGCTGGTCGGCGCGGCGCTGGCACTGATCGCCGCGCTGGCGTGGTGGGGCTTGGGGCGCGACACGCCGCCGCCCGATCTCGTCGCATCGTCGCCCGCAACAGCGCCCGCACCAGCACCCGCCCCAGCGCCCGCCGCGATACCAGCGCCGATCGTGCCGACACCGCCCGTGCCCGCCGCGCTGCCCGCGCCTCCGCCGCTCCCTTCAGCCGCTGCGGCGGTGGCTGCCGATGCGGTGAAGCGGCCGCAGGCTGTCGCTCCCGCTGCGCCTGCGGCACCTGCGCGCAAAGCCGTCCCGCAGGTGGTGGTGCCACCCGTGGCCGCCAAGCCGCCCGCCAGCGCGCCGCTCGATGCCCGCATCTACAAACTGAGCGAGCTGCCAGACGAAGTGCGCACCTCCCTGCCAGCGCTGGCGGTGGGCGGTGCGATGTATTCGCAGACGCCGGCCAACCGCATGCTGATCGTCAACGGCCAGTTGTTCCACGAGGGCGACACGCTGGCCCCCGGTTTGACGCTGGAGCAGATCAGGCTGAAGTCGGCGGTGCTGAAGCTGAAGGGCTACCGGGTCGGCATCGACTATTGATGCCGGGGCGGTAGTCCCGTCACACGCCCACGCCGTCGATCTCGCGGTAGGCATCTCGCAGCCACATCTTCACGCGCTGGCGGTCCATCAGGCCGAGGCCGGCGCTGTCCTTGTCGCCCGAATTCTTGGCGGCCCAGAAGCTGCTGCTGGCGGCGTCGATCTTGTTGATCACGCCGTCGTGCAGGTGGCGCAGGCCGACGATCTTGGCACCGAAGCCGAGCGCGCGCGCCTGCTCGCCCGACTGTTCGAGCACGCTGAAATCGTTGCCGCGAATCTGGTTGCGCACCAGCACGTAGCGCAGGCCCATGCCGAACCGGTCGAGCAGCTTTTTCAGCAAGTCGACCGAGTCCTTGCCCGAGTCCATCACGTGCCAGTAGTACAGGCCGATGCCCATC
>JANNEI010000603.1:0-4772 GCA_031378565.1 Burkholderiales bacterium | reverse complement strand
TGGGGGTTTGGAACTGTTCCGCTCATATCGGCTGGGTGCGCGTCGGACTTGAGTGGTGAGTGCGCGATGCCCTCACCCCAACCCTCTCCCAGAGGGAGAGGGAGTAACGCCAGAGGGAGTCAGGCCCCCTCTCCCGCTTGCGGGAGAGGGTTGGGGTGAGGGTCGAACACGCCTCACTTCAACGCCGCCTTGCCCAGGTCCCACATCGGCATGAACACGCCCAGCGCCAGCACCAGCACCATCGCGCCGAGCACGAAGATCAGGATGGGCTCGATCTGCTGCGACATGGTTTTCAGCTCGTACTCGACCTCGCGCTGGTACAGCAGGCCCACTTCGTCCAGCATCTCGTCGAGCGTGCCCGACTCCTCGCCGACCATGATCATCTGCAGCACGATGGGCGTGAAGATGCCGGCCTTGCGGCTGGCGCTGAGCACGCTTTCGCCATGCTCGACCGAGGTGCGCATGCCCTTGATGGCGCGTTCGATGTGGGCGTTCTCGGCCACCTCGCCGGCCAGTTGCAGGCCCTCCAGCACCGGCACGCCGCTGCGCAGCACCAGGCTCAGGCTGCGGCACACGCGCGACAGCGCGCCCTTGCGCACGATCTTGCCGGCCACCGGCATCTGCATCTTGTAGCGGTCCCACAGCAGGCGTCCGCGCGAGGTGCCGACGAAGCTGCGCATCGCCAGCGTGGCCGCCGCCGCGGCACCCAGCATGGCCGGCCACCAGGTGACGACGAAGCGCGAGGTGCCCAGCAGAATGCGCGTCATCAGCGGCAGTTCGGTCTTCAGGTTCTCGAACACCTTGGCGAAGGCCGGGATCACGAAGATGTTGATCACCACCACGGCCACCACCATCGCCAGCATCACGAACTTCGGGTAGCGCAGCGCCGACTTGATCTGCTCGCCCATGCTGCGCTGGAACTCCATGTGCTCGTGCAGCGTCAGGAAGATCTGCGTCAGCTGGCCGGTGGTCTCGCCCACCCGCACCATCGAGATGAAGAAGCCGTCGAACACATCGGGGCGCCTGGCCATCGCATGCGACAACTCGTAGCCCGAATCCAGCGACTGGCGCAGCTCGTACAGCAGCGCCCTCATGCCTTTGTGGCTCGACGATTCCTCCAGCCCCTGCAGCGACCGCAGGATGGGCACGCCGGCACGCATCAGCGTGTACATCTGGCGCGCGAACATCAGCAACTCGTTGTCGCCCACACGCTTGCCGCCGAAGAGCCGCGCCAGTGTTTCGCTCGCCTCCTGCGGCGGCCGGTGCGGCTCGATCACCACCGGCGTGATGCCCATGCTGACCAGCAGGCTGGCCACCTGAATCGTGCTGCTGCCGTCCATCACGCCCTTCATGGGCAGGCGTTCCGCGTCGCGGCCGTAGTAGGCGAATTGGGGCATGGCGGGGGCGTTCGGTCGCGGTGCGCGGCGTCAGATCTGGCTGCTGATGCGCATCGCCTCGGCCACCGTGGTGCGGCCGTCGAACACCAGTTGCATCGCGTGGCGGCGCAGCGTGAAATCGGCAAACGCGCGCTTGGCTTCCACCGCAAACCCCGACGGGTCGTCGATGTTGGCCAGGTGCACCAGTTCGGGCGTCATCTCCAGCATTTCATAGACCGCAGTGCGGCCCTTGTAGCCGCTGTCGTGGCAGTGCCCGCAGCCCGGGCCATGCGAATAGGTGTGCGAATCGACCGCGTCGCCCAGGTCCAACGCCAGCCATTCGCGCTCGTGCGCCAGCGGCTTGCCAGGGGTGCGGCAGTTCGGGCAGATCGTGCGCACCAGGCGCTGCGCAATCACCAGCCGCAACCCCAGCGCCACCATGTACGACGGAATGCCCATGTCGCGCAGACGCATCGGCGTGCTGGCGGCGTCGTTGGTGTGCAGCGTGCTGAACACCAGGTGGCCGGTGAGCGCGGCGCGCAGGCCTATCTCGGCGGTTTCCTGGTCGCGCATTTCGCCCACCAGGATCACGTCCGGGTCTTGCCGCAGACACGACCGCAGCACCTTCGCGAAGGTCAGCCCCACCTTGTCGTTGATCTGCACCTGGTTCAGGCCCGGCAGCCGGTATTCCACCGGGTCTTCGGCGGTGATGATCTTCGTCTGGGGGCTGTTCAGCTCGGCCAGCGCGGCGTACAGCGTGGTGGTCTTGCCGCTGCCGGTCGGGCCGGTCACCAGCACCATGCCGCTAGCGGCGTTCAACGTGGCCTTGATCCGCTTCAGGATGGGCGTGGGGATGCCGATCGCGTCGAGCTTCAGGCGGTCGCCGTTCTGCGCCAGCAGGCGCATCACCACCGACTCGCCGAACTGCGTGGGCAGGGTCGAGATGCGCACGTCGAGCATGGTGCTGCCGACCTTGATGCGAAAGCGGCCGTCCTGCGGCAGCCGCTTTTCCGAAATGTCCAGGCTCGACATCAGCTTCAGCTCTGCGCCACCGCGCCGGCAATGCGGCTGTCGGGCGCGCTCTGCACCTGCATCACGCCGTCGATCCGAAAGCGGATTTGCAACTGCTTTTCCTGCGGCTCGATGTGGATGTCGGACACGTCGCGCGACACCGCCGACTGAAAGATCGAATGCAGCAGGCGCACCACCGGCGCGTCCTCGGCGCTGGACGCCGCGTCCAGGCCCGACAGGCTGAGCACGCCGTCGCCCACGTCGGCCACCACTTCCTTGGCCAGGCCGGAGATTTCTTCGCTGCGCTGGTAGACGCGTTCGATGATCGACAGCAGCGCCGACTCGGTCACCACCACCGGGAACACCGGCACTTGCAGTGCGCGGCACAGCTGGTCGTAGGCCACCATGTCGGCCGGGTCGACCAGGCCCACTTCGAGGCCGCCGTTCAACGGCCCCAGCACCAGCGCGCGGAAGCGGCGCGCCTGCGACTCGGGCAGCTTGCGCACCGTGGCCGCGTCCAGCTCGCGGCGCGACAGGTCGACGAACGAGATGTTCAACTGGCCGGCCACCACCTCGCCGATCTCGGCTTCGGAGACGAACTTCAGGTCGACCAGCACCCGCCCCAGCTTGCGGCCGGTGAGCTTTTGCTGGGCCAGTGCTTCCTTGAGCTGCGCGTCGTCGATCAGCCCGTTGCTGATCATCACTTCGCCAAGGCGAAATTTCTGCGGGTTGAAGACGGGGGCTGACGGTCGGTCCACGGCGGGCGTCCTGGGTGATCTGTGTTCGGAAATTCAGTCCAGCGCGCGCAGGCGCTGCGCGACGAAGCTCGACAGTTCGTCCCGCTCCAGCCCGAGGGCTTGTGCCTTGACGTACGACTGGCGGGCCTGCTGGGCCTGGCCTTCGGATTCCAGCGCCACGCCCAGGCCGAGCCACCAGGTGGCGTTGCCGGGCTGCTGGCGCAAGGCCGATTCGTAGGCACCGAGCGATCGCTTGTAATCGCCCTGCTGAGCCAATATGCCGGCACGCAGGCCCTCGGCTTCGGCATGGTGCAAGCTGTACTGGTCGAGCACGCCGAGGGCCAGTTCGGACGAGCCCTGTTCGAGTTGCAAACGGGCCAGCAGCAAGGCCAGCGCGGCGTGCCCGGGGTCGAGCGCCAAGCCCTCAAGCGCCAGCGCAATCGCCCGGTCAGCAGCCCCTTGCGAATGCAGCAGCACGGCCGCCAGGTGGCGCGCCGCGCGGTGGCGGGGCTCGTGACGCAGCGCTTCGAGGGCGCGCTCGGCTGACACCTGCGGGTGGCCGGCATTGGCCGCGTCCACCGCCAGGCGGTAGGCGGCTTGCGCGCGTTGCTCAGCCGTCAGCGACACCATTTTCTTGTCGATCGTGCCGGGGCTGACAGGAATGGTGGTGCCGGCCAACGCTGCGGATGCAGCCGCCATGGCGACCGGTGCGGGCACCGCAGGAATCGCAGGAATCGCAGGCAAAGGGTCCGTCGTCGCCGTTGTGGGTGTCAATGCGGCCGGCAGCGCGCGCGCAGCGGCAGGCTCGCTGCGCTTGTCGCCGCGCGGCAATGTGCTGGCATCAGATGCGACCGACGCCACCGCGCCAGGCGACTCGGCAGCGGCCGCTCGGAGCGCAGGCGGTGCCGACATCGCGGCGGGTGTCGGCACGCTTGCCGCAGTCGCCGCATTCGCCTTGCCGGCCAACAGCCCCGGCCAGTCGGTGTATCCCACCGCAGCCACCAGCACACCGCCCGCCAGCGCAATCACCGGCAGCCGGCGCGAACGCGGGTTGCGGCGATGCGGCACCATGCCCACCGGCACCAGGCCCGCCGGGGCGTCGGCAGCAGGTGCCGCGCGGCGCGCATCGAGGTCGCGCAGCATCTGGTTGATCACGCTCATGTGCGAACTCCGAAGTGACGCAGGCCGGCCCGCAAACCGGTGGGCCGCAGCGACACGTCGCGCCGGGCCGTCAGCGCGTGAGACACGCCGACCTGGTGGCTGCCCTCGCCATACGCCAGCATCAGGCACTTGTGGGCCAGGATGTTGGCCGCGCGCGGCACGCCGCGGCTGGTCCACCACAACAGCAGCCGCGCCAGCGGCGTGAACACCTCGGGTCCGCGCCAGCCGGCCACGGCCATGCGGTGGCACAGGTAGTGGCGCAGGTCGTGCCGGCTCAGCGGCGCCATGCGGGCAGTGAAGCCCATGCGGCTGACCAGCGAACGGCACTCGGTGGCACCCAGCAGCGTGTCCAGTTCGGGTTGCCCGAACAGCACGATCTGCAGCAGCTTGCGCTTGCCGGTTTCGATGTTCGACAGCAGCCGCAGCGCCTCCAGCGTGTCCAGCGGCAGCGCCTGCGCTTCGTCGATGCACAGCACCACGCGGCGCT
>JANNEI010000593.1:0-2675 GCA_031378565.1 Burkholderiales bacterium | reverse complement strand
CGTCTCCGAAGCATGGACACAGCGGCTGCAGCGAGGTGGCGTCGCCATCTTGCTCATGATGACCTCACTCGCCCTGTACAACGATGTGGCCCGACTCCTGGGCCTGCACTGACCCCACCGCGCATGCGATTCACTCCCTCCCTTTTCTCGTTTCGTCCCCCCGTCTTGTCGCTTGCCCTTGCTGCTGCCTTGCAGTGCGGTGCCGCGTGGGCGGTCGAACCCTTCACGCTGAAAGACATTCGCGTCGAGGGCCTGCAGCGCACCGACGCCGGCACGGTGTTCGCGTCGCTGCCGTTTCGCATCGGGGACACCTACAACGACGAGAAGGGTGCCGCCGCGTTACGCGCCTTGTTCGCGACCGGCCTGTTCAAGGACGTGCGCATCGAGATCGACAACGGCGTCGTGCTCGTCATCGTCGATGAGCGCTCGGTCATTGCCAGCATCGACTTCACCGGCCTCAAGGAGTTCGACAAGGACACCCTCACCAAGTCGCTGAAGGACTTCGGCATCGGCGAAGGCCAGCCGTTCGACAAGGCGCTGGCCGACCGCGCCGAGCAGGAGCTCAAGCGTCAGTACCTGACGCGCAGCCTGTATGGCGCCGAGGTCGTCACCACCGTGACCCCGCAAGAGCGCAACCGCGTCAACGTGACTTTCAGCGT
Organism: Burkholderiales bacterium; assembly: GCA_031378565.1. Taxonomy (GTDB): domain Bacteria; phylum Pseudomonadota; class Gammaproteobacteria; order Burkholderiales; family Burkholderiaceae_C; genus JANYJJ01. The sequence goes on along the minus strand of JANNEI010000593.1, from coordinate 2,016 downwards.
CACCGAAGGATCGGTTGCGCGCATCAGCGAGTTGCGCATTGTCGGCAACAGCGCATTCTCGGAAAGCACGCTGAAGGGGCTGTTCGACCTGAACGATGGCGGCTGGCTGAACTTCTACACCAAGGCCGACCGCTACTCGCGGGCCAAGCTGAACGCCGACCTGGAAAGCCTGCGCGCCTACTACCTGAACCGCGGCTACCTCGAATTCAACGTCGAGTCGACGCAGGTCGCCATTTCGCCGGACAAGCAGGACATCACGGTCACCATCACCATCAAGGAAGGCCAGCCTTTCACCGTCACGGCCGTCAAACTCGAAGGCGACTACCTCGGCAAGGAGGAAGACTTCAAGACACTCGTCACCATCCAGCCCGGCCAGCCTTACCGCGCAGAAGCGGTGGCCGAGACGACGCGCACTTTCGTCGATCGATTCGGCTCCTTCGGCTACGCTTTCGCCCGCATCGAATCGCGCACCGAAATCGACCGTGTCAACGGGCAGGTGGTGCTGACGTTGGCCGCCGACCCGCAGCGGCGCGTGTACGTGCGGCGAATCAACGTGGCCGGCAACAGCCGCAGCCGCGACGAGGTGGTGCGCCGTGAGTTCAGGCAGTTCGAGTCGTCGTGGTACGACGGCCGCAAGATCAAGCTGTCGCGTGATCGCGTGGACCGCCTCGGGTACTTCAGCGAGGTCAACGTCGAAACCAACGAGGTGCCAGGCACGCCCGACCAGGTGGACCTGGTCGTCACCATCAAGGAAAAACCCACCGGCAACCTGTTGCTCGGCGCTGGCTTTTCAAGTGCCGACAAACTCTCGCTCACCGCATCGATCAAGCAGGAAAACGTTTTCGGGTCCGGCAACTACCTGGGCATCGAACTCAACACCAGCAAGTCGAGCCGCACGCTGGTCTTGAGCACGGTGGACCCGTACTTCACGATCGACGGCATCTCTCGCGCGTTCGATATCTTCTATCGCACGACCAAGCCGCTGAACAGCCAGGGCGAGGAGTACGAGCTCGTGACGCCGGGAGCGTCCGTCCGATTCGGGGTCCCGTTCAGCGAATTCGACACGGTCTTCTTCGGCATCGGCTTCGAGCGCACCGAGATTCGCGGCACCTCGGCGCTGCCGAACAATTTCTACTTGTACCGCGAACAGTTCGGTGCGGTGAGTTCGTCGATTCCGCTGACCATCGGCTGGACGCGCGACGGGCGCGACAGCGCGTTGGTCCCCACCGAAGGCCGCTACCAGCGCCTGAACCTCGACTGGGGCATTGCCGGTGACACGCGTTACCTGCGTGCCAACGCGCAGTTCCAGCAGTACTTTCCGATCACACGGCGCTTCACGCTGGCAGTCAACGCCGAACTCGGCTACGGCAAAGGCCTGGGCGGCAGGCGCTATCCGATCTTCAAGAACTTCTACGGTGGCGGCCTGGGCACGGTGCGCGCATTCGACCAGGGTTCGCTCGGCCCGGTCGACGTGACCGGGGCCTACATCGGTGGCAATCGGCGTTTCAACCTCAACAGCGAGCTGTACCTGCCCGTGCCCGGCACCGGCAACGACCGCACGCTGCGCTTGTTCACGTACATCGATGCCGGCAACGTGTGGGGCGAGTTCGAGAAAATCTCGGCCGACAGCATCCGTGCTTCGGCCGGCGTGGGCATGAGCTGGATCTCGCCGGTGGGGCCTTTGAAGCTCAGCTACGGCACGCCCATCCGCAAGAAGCCAGAAGATAGAATCCAGCGTCTTCAATTCCAGATCGGGACCGCGTTCTAATGAATAGCTCTTTTGTGAAAATGATTGGTGCGGCGGCGTTGCTCGGCGGTGCGGCACTGGGCGCGCAGGCGCAGGAATTGAAGATCGGCTACGTCAACAGCGACCGTGTGCTGCGCGACGCGGTGCCGGCCAAGGCGGCGCAGACCAAGCTCGAAGCCGAGTTCAGCAAGCGCGACAAGGACCTGAACGATCTGGCCGCGCGCCTGAAGTCTGCCGCCGACAAGCTCGAAAAAGACGCACCCACATTG
>JANNEI010000591.1:0-4065 GCA_031378565.1 Burkholderiales bacterium | reverse complement strand
GGACAACGCTTTGCGTTGCCCACCGCGCGAGCCTCCGCCCAGTTGCCCACAGCCTGCTACCACTACGATCAATGAATCCCTCACTGGGATACTCATCGTCCTTCTTTTGGAAGATACAAGGCGTCAGCTCACAGGATGTGCACGGCACGCAGTACAACGAGTGCCGGCTCAAAGGCACGTGATAGTGCAACCAATGTGATGCCCAGTGCGAAACCGTACTTGTGAAGGTCGTATTTGACGTTGCTCCAACGCTCCAACGATGCAATATGAGGGTCGAGGATGGCAACGGCATTTTCCCGGTTTTGGATGCGATCCGGTATGGCTTGCCTACTGTCGCTGTCCAAGACGTGCAACTCCTTCTGACCTTGAAGCAGCAGAGTCTTGAGCTTGTAGATTTCTTCTTGAAACTCCGACCGGGTAGCGAGTTTCACACGGACATTGGGTGCCCATTCGAGATGCGAGAGACCGGCGAAGCCAGAGAGAAGCAGGCTTAGCCAGCCCACGATCTCGCAACCGTCTGCAAAGCTCGAGGTACCAAACTTGGCGGTCTGCACGCTCAGCGCGAGCAGAGTAAACACCAGCGAGAGTAGGTACAGACGAAACTTCTCCTGCGTTTGCTGCGCGATGGCGCGCTCAACGGACTTGGGGGAGTCACCGGACATAGTTCTGGTGCCTAACGAGACTGGGCAATAACCCGTTTTTCGAGACGAGAAACTGCGATGGCGCGACGACGAAGAGGGTGGCCGTTCATGGTCGAAGTTCGGCGTATTGAGTTGATGAATTGAACCCCGAAGCCACATGGCGCGTCAATGCGCCCCTCGGCCCTTGCCGTCAGCCTGGGCGCATCGCCTGGGTGGCGATCTTCTCGATGTTGTGCACCAGGCAGTAGAGCTGCCACTGTGTGGCCACCATCGATCAAGGCACGACCACTGCTCGGTTCACTCATCGTCGGCGCGTCCAATACCCGCGTCAGCGATTCACTTCAACGCGCCGTATGCCGCGTGACACCGAACGGAAACGACAGCGCCACGTCGACCACGTTGCTGTTGAACGGCCCGCGCAGCGCCTTGACGCGGCCTGCGCTGAGGCGCACCGACAGGGCGCGGCTCACGTCCACATCCACATACGCCATCGGCTGCATCAGCGCGCCGCCCTGCGTGTCGACACCGCCGCCGCCGGCCGCACCGGCCAGCGCCTCGGCACCCACGCGCCATGACGCGGCCACCGGCATCTGCACGCCCACACCGAACAGGCCCACGGAGTAGCCGCCGGCATCGCCGCCCAGCGCACTGTGGGCCTGGCCGGTCAGGTAAAAGTTGCTGGAGACGAAGCGGTTGATCTTCAACGTCACCGCGTCGAGGTTGCGCTGCGTGCCGTCCTTGCGCGCGGCCTTGTAGCGCGACACGCCGCCGACCCATTCGGTGCGCGTGGTGCGCACCGGTGCCGTCAGGTCGCTCGGGTCGTCGAGTATCCAGTTGAGCGCGGCGGTGGCATGCAGTGCGCTGAAGTTGCCCTGCGGTGCGCGCGTGTAGCCGCCTTCGATCGACAGCCCCAGGTCACGCGAAATGCGCACGATGCCGTAGACCGCGGCCTTGGCCAGCAGGCCGCCGCCCACGCTGAGGTCGCCGCCACCGCCCATGCCCAGCGCCACGCGGCCACCGAGCGTCAACCGGTCGGCCCACACCGCCCGCTCGGTGCCCAGCGTGGCCAGGTATTCGGCATAGCCAGCCACGCCGCCGCTGCCGGCACCGGCCGCCTCGACGCCCCAATAGTCGTTGTCGTTCAGCGCCCGCTCCAGCCGGATTCCGACCAGCCCGATGTTGGCCGGCAACGGCCCGCCGCTCAGGCGCGTGGCACTGGGCCGCGGCCGGTAAACGCCGACCACCGCCTGCACGCGGTCGAAGCCGATGCCGGTGCGTCCGCCGATGGATGTGGCGGACGCGCTGCTCGACGCGATGCGCTCGCGCGCCACGTGGCGGAAATCGGTGCTGGTGCTCCAGACCAGGCCGAGCTGGCTGCTGTTGATCTGCCCGTTGGCGAAGCGCACCTGCGACAACGACACTCCGGCGCGATACGGCCCCAGGTCCCACAGCAGGTCGACGTGCGGGCGCAGCATCAGGCCGCCACCCACCGGTGCCGCGCCGCCACCGCCACCGCCCGCGTAGAAGCCCGCCTCGATGCCGAGCGGGCCGGACAGCTGGCGGTGCCACGCGGCTTCGACACCCACCGTGAAGAAGCCGCCGCGCTGGCCGCTGATCGCACCGTAGGCCGCCGGGCCGAACGACACGCCGGGGGCCACCTCGAGCAAGTAGCTGCTGCCGACGAGCCCCATTCGTTCGTCACCCGGCAGGCGCAGCTTCTCGACGCCGAGCCGGACCGTGGCCGGCAAGACACTCAGCCCGCCGTCATCGACCGCTTGCGACTGCGCATGCGCATTCAAACCCGACACCAGCAGCAGGCCGGCCACGGCGAGCTTCACCATGCTTGCGACGCCGACGGCGGACACGCACCCGACACGGGCGACGCGGGCGACAAGCGGGCGCGGCTGAAGACGGTGAGGCATACGATGAGGGAGGCAGGGAGCGGGGAGGGGGTCACAATTCGACGAGCCCGGATGGTAACCACTCGCCGGCCAGCGGCGCGCGCGGCAGCGGGTGAGCGGACGGGTGTAAGAACGCCTCGCCGACAGCGACAGGCTGCTCATGAACCACAGGAGCCGAAGCATGAACACACACCGCAGCGCCACCCCTGCGAAGTCATCCGCAACGCCGCAGCGCATCGCCTTGGCCGTCGTCGCAGCGGTCAGCATCGGGCCGGCCGCGATGGCGGCCGACGCCGCCGCGTGCATGGCGCGCAGCGGCCCGACCGTGACGCCGGTGGTCGAGCTGTACACCTCGGAAGGCTGCAGCTCCTGCCCGCCCGCCGACCGCTGGTTGTCGCGCATTGCGCCCGACGCGAATGTGGTGGCGCTGGCCTTTCATGTCGACTACTGGGATCGCCTGGGCTGGAAGGACCGCTTTGCCAGCGCGGCCCACACCGCACGACAGGCACAGCAGCAGGCGGCCAACGGCGCGCGCTTCAGCTACACGCCGCAGATCGTGGTGGCGGGTGCCGACCGCAAGGACTGGCCGGACGTGCGGCTGCCGTTCAAAGCCGGTGCCGCGTCACAGGTTCAGGTCAGCCTGGCGCGCGATGGCGATCGCATCGTTGCCACGGTGCAGCCGACGGCCAGCGGCCCGGCGCGGCTGGCTGCGTACTGGGCGGTCACCGAGCTGAACCATGTCACCGCGGTGAAGGCCGGCGAGAACGAAGGTGCCGCCTTGAAGCATGACTTCGTGGTGCGCGAATATCGTCCGGTGGCGGCCTGGGCGGCCAAGCCCGATGCGTCGGCGAGCCTGAACTTCACGCCGTCCGTTGCGGCCGATTCCACGCACCCGCGGTGGGTCAACCTGGTGGTGGTGAATGCCGACACCGGACGGCCGGTGCAGGCGGTGAAGCTGGGCTGTTGACCGCTTGATCGGGCCGGCGTGGCGGAGCGGCAAGCGCTTCCAGCTCGGCCTCAGGCGCGGCTCACACCACCACCGGCTCAGGCTCCAGCCGAATCCCGAAGCGGCCGTAGACGCTTTCCTGAATCGCTCGCGCCAGCAGCATCACCTCGGAGCCGATGGCCCCGCCGCGGTTCACCAGCACCAGCGCTTGCCGCTCGTACACCGCCGCCTGGCCCACGCTCTTGCCCTTCCAGCCACAGGCGTCGATCATCCAGCCCGCCGCCAGTTTCACGCTGCCGTCGGGCATCGGGTAGTGCACGATTTCGGGGTCGCGGCCGATGATGTCGCGGCACTGTTCCGGGGTCACCACCGGGTTCTTGAAGAAGCTGCCGGCATTGCCGACGCGCGCCGGGTCGGGCAGCTTGGCGCGGCGAATGTCGATCACCCAATCGGCCACCTGCTGCGCGCTGGGCTTCGTGAAACCGGTTTCCTCCAGCTTGCGTTCCAGCTCCAGGTAACCGAGCACCGGCTGCCAGGGCCTGGGCAGCCGAAAGCGCACGCGCGTGATCACGCAGAC
>JANNEI010000192.1:0-1860 GCA_031378565.1 Burkholderiales bacterium | reverse complement strand
CGCCACGGCCTGCCCGACCTGGCCAAGTACCTCAGCTTCGGGGCCAGCCCGCGCGCCACCATCGGTTTGATCGAAGCCGGCCGCGCGATGGCCATGCTGCGCGGGCGCGCCTACGTGCTGCCCGAAGACGTGCTCGACCTGGTGCCCGACGTGCTGCACCATCGCCTGGTGCTGAGCTACGAGGCGCTGGCCGATTCGCTGACGGCCGACGCCATCATCCAGCGCATCGTCGCCAAGGTGGCGCAGCCCGACAAGCCGATGGCCCACAACACCGAAGGTCGCTCGAATGGCTGATGACGCCGCTGTTGGCGACAGCGCCGAGGCGGTGCTGCGCCGGCTGGAGTGGACGGTGATCCGCCGCCTGGACGGCCTGCTGCAAGGCGACTACCGCACGCTGATGCGCGGTGCCGGACTCGACCTGGCCGACCTGCGCGAATACCAGCACCACGACGATGTGCGCCACATCGACTGGAACGTGACGGCGCGGCTGCAAACGCCGCACGTGCGCCAGTTCACCGAAGACCGCGAGCTGACCGCGTGGTTCCTGCTCGACCTGAGCGGCAGCGTCGACTTCGGCTCGTCCGACCGCAGCAAACGCGCGGTGTCGACCGAGTTCGTTGCCGTGCTCGCGCGCCTGCTGACGCGCCACGGCAACCGCGTCGGCGCGCTGCTGTTCGGCAGCCAGGTCGACGCCGTGCTGCCCGCGCGCGGTGGTCGGCTGCATGTGCTGCACCTGCTGCAACGCATGCGCGATTTCAAGCCGCCGCAGTCGGCGACGGAAACGAATTTGCGCGACCTGCTCCGGTCGGCCCAGCAAATGATTCCGCGCCGCTCGATGGTGTTCGTGGTGTCCGACTTCATCAGCGCACCCGGCTGGAGCGAGGCGATGGCGCGGTTGTCGCAAAAGCACGAGGTGCTGGCGGTGCGCCTGTTCGACCCGGCCGAGATGGAGCTGCCCGATCTCGGCCTGATGACGATCCAGGACGCCGAGACCGGCGAGCAGGTTTTCGTCGACACGCACGACCCGGGCTTTCGCGAGCGCTTCATGCAGATCGCCGACCAGCGCGAGAGCGAACTGCGCCGAGCGCTGACGCGGGCCGGCGTCGACACACTGGAACTGGCCACCGACGACGACCTGGTCAGCACCGTGATGCGCTTCACCGACATGCGCCGCCAGCGCAGCCGCTTGTCCGGCCGCGCGGCGCAGTCGGCCCGCCTGCCGGAGGGCGCGCGCGGCCACCTGACCGCGACGGAAGGAGCCCCTGCATGACCTTCGTCTGGCCCGACCTGTTGTGGTTGCTGCTGGCCGTGCCGGCGCTGGTGGCGCTGTACTGGTGGCTGCTGCACCGGCGCAAGAAGGTGACGCTGAAGTTCGCCAGCCTGTCGCTCGTCAAACAGGCGATGGGCAAAGGCCCGGGCTGGCGGCGCCACATTCCGCCGATGCTGCTGCTCGGTGCCATCACGCTGCTGCTGATTGCCACCGCCCGCCCGCTGGCCGTCATCACGCTGCCGAGTCAGCAGGAAACCATCATCCTGGCGATGGACGTGTCGGGCAGCATGCGCGCTGCCGACGTGCTGCCGAACCGGCTGGTCGCCGCGCAAGAAGCCGCCAAGGCCTTCATCAAGGACCTGCCGCGCAGCGTGCGCGTGGGCGTGGTGTCGTTCGCCGGCACGGCGGCGGTGGTGCAACCGCCCACGCAAAGCCGCGACGACGTGGTCGCCGCCATCGACCGCTTTCAGTTGCAGCGCGGCACCGCCATCGGCAGCGGCATCGTGCTGTCGCTGGCCACGCTGTTCCCCGATGCGGGCATCGACCTGTCGCAGATCACCGGTGCTCGTGCGATGCCGGCAGCACCGTTG
>JANNEI010000575.1:0-2797 GCA_031378565.1 Burkholderiales bacterium | reverse complement strand
CAATGTGTTCCAGGAAGACCGGGTTCACGTCCTTCAGGTTGAACTCGACCGTCAGGTTGTCGATCTTCTTCGGCTCGCCCACGGCGGTGGCGTAGACCTTGATGTCGGACGCGCCTTCGCGAGCCCGCACCACCGAGAACACCACGTCGTCCGCGGTGAACGGCGTGCCGTCGTGGAACTTCACGTTCGGGCGCAGCTTGAAGCGCCACTGGGTCGGCGTGACCTGCTGCCATTCAGTGGCCAGCGTGGGCGCGAGCATCAGCTTCTTGTCGCGCGACACCAGCAACTCGTAGACCTGTCCGTTGATGGAGTTGGTGAGCGATTCGTTTTGCGAGTGCGGGTCCATCGTCTGGGCGTCGCCCTGGCTGGCCCAGCGCAGCGTTTGCGCTTGCGTGGTGCCCGCTGCAGCAGCGGCGAGACAGGCGGCGATGAGAAGGCGTTTCATGGGCACTCCTGATGGTTTGGAAAGCGCGAAGTTTAGGGCTGCTGCGCCGCTTGGTCGGCGTCCCGGGGAAAGGAGAAACCCGCAATTCGCACGGTGCGGGAATCGTCGCCGAGCCAAAACGAAAAAGGCCGCTGCGAACAGCGGCCTTCGAAGCAACCCCGACAGGGGCGCTGTTCAGCGAAATCGCGACTGCGCGATCGTCTTCAACTCGCCGTCCAGCGACCCGATGTACTTCGCCATTTCCTTCAGCTCGGCGTGCGTGTAGGGCTTGGCCATGGCACCCATGATGGCGTGGGCGCGGCCCACCTGCGGGTTGTTCTCGGTCTGGTAGGCCTTCAGCGCCACGTACAGATAATCGGGGTGCTGGCCGGCCAGCTTGGGGTAGCTGCCGTCGATGGGCTTGCTGAAGTTGATGCCGTGGCACGACTGGCAGTTGGCCTTCTTGAGCAAGGCAGCCACGGCAGGGGTTGGCTCTACGCTGGCCGTGGCGGCAAGCGTGACCGCATCTTTCGGCTGGGTTTCGTAGAACGCGGCCAGGTCGGCCATGTCCTGTTCGGTCAGCGTGGCGGCGATGGCCTTCATCGTCGGGTGCTTGCGTGCGCCCTTCTTGTATTCGCCCAACGCGGCGACCAGGTACTTGGCACCCTGGCCGGCAATCATTGGCACCTTGTGCACTTCGGGGAAGCTGGCCTGGTAGCCCGGGATGCCGTGGCAGCCGATGCACATCGACGCCTTCTTCTCGCCGGCCTTGGCGTCTTGCGCGTGAGCCGCCGGGGCCAGGCTTGCGATGGATGCGACCGCAAAGGCAGCCAGCAGCGTAGAGAACAGTTTTTTCATGGTCCAGCGGGCGAGTGATTCTGAGCAACTGCGAATTATAGAGGCGCACCTTATACTGAACTTGCACCCCCAAAAGCCCCTCGCACTGCCCGAAAAAGGTTCTCGCTCAATGAAGTTTCAAGGCACCCAGAACTACGTCGCCACCGCTGACCTGATGCTCGCGGTCAACGCCGCTGCCACCCTGACACGGCCGCTGCTGGTCAAGGGCGAACCCGGCACCGGCAAGACGATGCTGGCCGAGGAAGTGGCCGCTGCGCTGGGCATGCCGCTGTTGCAGTGGCACATCAAGAGCACCACCAAGGCGCAGCAAGGCCTGTATGAATACGACGCGGTGAGTCGTCTGCGCGACAGCCAGCTGGGCGATGAAAAGGTCAAGGACATCCACAACTACATCGTCAAGGGCGTGTTGTGGCAGGCCTTCACGGCCGACAAGCCGATGGTGTTGCTGATCGACGAGATCGACAAGGCCGACATCGAGTTCCCGAACGACCTGCTGCGCGAGATCGACCGCATGGAGTTCTATGTGTACGAGACGCGCGAGCTGGTCAAGGCGGTGCACCGCCCGCTGGTGTTCATCACCTCGAACAACGAGAAGGAACTGCCCGACGCCTTCCTGCGCCGCTGCTTCTTCCACTACATCAAGTTTCCCGATGCCGACACGATGAAAGCCATCGTCAACGTGCACTTCCCGAACCTGAAAAAAGAACTGCTCGGCGCGGCACTGAAAAGCTTCTACGACGTGCGCAACCTGCCGGGGCTGAAGAAGAAGCCGTCCACCAGCGAACTGCTCGACTGGTTGAAGCTGCTGGTGGCCGAGGACATTCCGCTGGACGTGCTGCAAAGCAAGGACGACAAGGTGCTGGTGCCGCCGCTGCTGGGCGCGCTGCTGAAGAACGAGCAGGACGTGTCGCTGTTCGAGAAGCTCGTGTTCATGCAGAAGCACAACCGCTGAGGCGATGGACAAGGCCACCTCCAACGCACTGGCCGAGGGCCTGACCGACGCCGCCGGCTTCCTGGCCGGTGCGCTTGCCGGCACCTTGCTCGGCCGCTTCCTGGGTTTCGATTTTCTGCACGAACCCGGCTACGGCACAAATGTGCTGATCGGCATCGTGCTGGTCGGGCTGGGCGGCGGACTGGGGATACGGCTGGCGCGGGCCTGGCGCGCGCGGCGTGCCGCCAAACCCTGACGACTCGCGCATGGGATTTGCCGAACCCGTGTCTCTGCGTGGAACCCACGCCACGCTGGAGCCACTGTCGGCCGAGCACGCCGCCGCGCTCGCCGAAGCTGCGCGCGACGGCGAGTTGTGGAAGCTCTGGTACACCGCCATCCCCTCGCCCGAGGGCATGGCCGCCGAGATCGAGCGGCGGCTTGCCTTGCAGGCCAGCGGCTCGATGCTGCCGTTCACGGTGCGCGATGCCAGCGGCCTTGCCGTCGGCATGACGACGTTCATGAACATCGACGCGATCCACAAGCGGGTCGAGATCGGCTCCACCTGGACCGCCACCAGCGCACAG
>JANNEI010000178.1:0-7413 GCA_031378565.1 Burkholderiales bacterium | reverse complement strand
GTCGCGGCCCTGCTTGGCCGAGCCCCCAGCGGAGTCGCCCTCGACGATGTAGATCTCGCACAGCGCCGGGTCTTTTTCCTGGCAGTCGGCCAGCTTGCCGGGCAGGCCCATGCCGTCGAGCACGCCCTTGCGGCGCGTCATTTCACGCGCCTTGCGGGCCGCCTCGCGCGCGCGCGCCGCGTCGACGATCTTGCCGCAGATGATCTTGGCGTCGGTCGGGTTTTCAAGCAGGTAGTCGGTCAATGCCTTGCTGACCACGTCTTCCACCGGGCCGCGCACTTCACTGCTGACGAGCTTGTCCTTCGTCTGGCTGCTGAACTTGGGCTCGGGCACCTTCACGCTCAGCACGCAGCACAGGCCTTCGCGCATGTCGTCGCCGGTGACTTCGACCTTGGCTTTCTTCGCCAGGTCGGTGTCGTCGATGTACTTGTTGATGACCCGCGTCATCGCGGCGCGCAGGCCGGTTAGGTGGGTGCCGCCGTCACGCTGCGGAATGTTGTTGGTGAAACAAAGGACGTTCTCGCTGTAGCCGTCGTTCCACTGCATCGCCACCTCGGCGGTGATGTTGGTGTTCTGGTCGCTCATCTTCTCGCCGATGGCGTTGAAGATATTCGGGTGCAGCACTTTCTTGCCGGTGTTGACGTACTGGACGAAGCCCTTCACGCCGCCCGCAAAGGCAAAGTTGTCTTCGCGGTTGTTGCGCTCGTCGACCAGCCGGATGCGCACGCCGTTGTTCAGGAAGCTCAGTTCGCGCAGCCGCTTGCTGATGATTTCGTAGTGAAAGTCGATGTTCGAGAAGATCTCGAGGTCAGGCAGGAAATGAACCTCGGTGCCGCGCGCGTCGGTGGCCCCGACCACCTTCATCGGCGACACCTCGAAGCCGTTGCGCATCTCCAGCACCCGGTCTTGCGGGATGCCCTGCTTGAACTCCATCTGGTGCATCTGGCCATCGCGGCGCACCGTCAGTCGCAACCACTTGGAAAGGCCGTTGACGCAGCTGACGCCTACGCCGTGCAACCCGCCCGACACCTTGTAGCTGTTCTGGTTGAACTTGCCGCCGGCATGCAACTCGGTCAGCGCAATCTCGGCCGCGCTGCGCTTGGGCTCGTGCTTGTCGTCCATCTTGACGCCGGTCGGAATGCCGCGTCCGTTGTCGGTGACCGAGATGGAGTTGTCGCTGTGGATGGTGACGACGATGTCGTCGCAGTGGCCGGCCAGCGACTCGTCGATCGAGTTGTCGACCACCTCGAACACCAGGTGGTGCAGGCCGGTGCCGTCGGACGTGTCGCCGATGTACATGCCGGGCCGCTTGCGCACGGCTTCCAGGCCCTCCAGGATCTGGATGCTGCCTTCGCCATAGGCTTCGCTGGAGGCGGCACTGGCGGCCCGATTGGCCGCGCGCTGGGCCTCGTCACCGTCGTCGACGGGGTTGTTCTGCACATCACTCATCGCTGTTCCTGGCTCACGGTTCGGGCGAAGGTCAACACCTCATGCCCCTTAGAAAACGTTGAAGCGGGCCGCAGCCCGCTTGAAACTCGTTGGTGCAGGCCACTCAAATCCGCATCGGCATCACCACATACTTGAAGCCGACTTGTTCGGGCACGGTGATCAACACGCTGGAGTTGGTGTCTTGCAGCTCGAGCTTCACCATCTCGACACTCATGTTGGCCAGCGCATCCATCAGGTAGGTCACGTTGAAGCCGATCTCGATGCTGTCGCCGGCATAGTCGACTTCGAGTTCTTCCTTGGCTTCTTCCTGCTCGGCGTTGCTGGACGCGATGCGCAGGGTGCCGGGCTCGATGTTGACGCGCACCCCCTTGAACTTCTCGCTGGTCAGGATGGCGGCTCGCTGCAGACTGGCCAGCAGCGGCGCGCGGCCCAGCGTGACGGTGTTCTTGTGGTTTTTCGGGATCACCCGGTTGTAGTCCGGGAACTTGCCCTCGACCAGCTTGGTGACGAACTCCATGCCGCTGAAACTGAACTTGGCCTGGTTGCCGGCGAAGCGCATTTCGATCGGCGCGTTGTCGCTGTCCTTCTCGTCCTTCAGCAGGCGCTGCAACTCGAGCACGGTCTTGCGCGGCAGGATCACTTCCTGTTTCGGAATTTCCACGTCGAGCGTTGCCTGCGCCAGCGCCAGGCGGTGGCCGTCGGTGGCCACCAGGGTCAGGTTCTTGCCTTCGGCCACGAACAGGATGCCGTTCAGGTAGTAGCGAATGTCGTGCACCGCCATCGCAAAGTGCACTTGGTTGATCAGCGTCTTCAAGGCCTTCTGCGGCACGCTGAACATCGGGCCGAAGTCAGCTGCTTCCTGCACCAGCGGGAAGTCGTCGCTGGGCAGCGTCTGCAACGTGAAGCGGCTCTTGCCGCCTTGCAGCGTCAGCTTGGTCTGATTCGCCGTCAGCGTCACCATCTGGTCCGCCGGCAAGGAACGCAGAATGTCGATCAGCTTGCGAGCGCCCACCGTGGTCGAAAAGCTGGCCGCGTCGCCGCCCAGCTCGGCCGTGGTGCGCACCTGGATTTCGAGGTCGCTGGTGGTGAACTCGATCTGCCCGCCGTTCTTGCGCAGCAGCACGTTGGCCAGTATCGGCAGCGTGTGCCGCCGCTCGACGATGCCTGCCACCGCCTGCAGGGCGCCCAGAATTTTTTCTTGCGCTGCCTTTAAAACAATCATGTCAACCTCTTAGGAATGGTTGTAGTAGTAGGGGCTGAAGCTTTCTGTGGAGAACCCTATTTTCCCCTGTTCCATCAAGCGTTTACGTCCCTGCGAACCCTGTGAGCCGAGTCTGTCGGGGGCCGGGAGCGGGACACAACAACTTTGATATCGCGACCCGGGCTGGGGACAACCCAAGCCTTGTCCGAAACTTGTCCCCATGCTTGTGCCTTGACATCGGCCCGGGTTGGCAGCTCAACCCTTGAGCGTCTGTTCCAGCACATGCAGTTGCTGATTCAGTTCGGTGTTCTTCTGGCGCTCGCCGGCAATCTTGCGAACACCGTGCAGCACCGTGGTGTGGTCCCGCCCACCGAAGAGTTCACCGATCTCGGGCAGGCTCTTCTGCGTCATTTCCTTGGCCAGGTACATGGCGATCTGGCGTGGCCGCGCAATGCTGGCCGGCCGCTTCTTGCTGTACATGTCGGCGACCTTGATCTTGTAGAAATCGGCCACCGTTTTCTGGATGTTCTCGACGCCGACCTGGCGGTTCTGGATCGACAGCAAATCCTTCAGCGCCTCGCGCGCCAGGCCGATGTTGATCTCCTTGTGGCTGAAACGTGAGTACGCCAGGATCTTGCGCAATGCGCCTTCCAGTTCGCGCACATTGGCACGCACGTTCTTGGCCACGAAAAAGGCCACGTCCTCCGGCATCGTCGTGCCTTCGGCATCTGCCTTGCGCATCAGGATGGCCACCCGCATTTCCAGCTCGGGCGGCTCGATGGCCACGGTCAGACCGGCATCGAAGCGGCTGGTCAGGCGCTCGTCGATGTCCACCAGCCCTTTCGGGTAGGTGTCGCTGGTCATGATGATGTGGGCGCGCTTGGCCAGCAGCGCCTCGAAGGCATTGAAGAACTCTTCTTGCGTGCGTTCCTTGCCGGCAAAGAACTGCACGTCATCGATCAGCAGCAAGTCCAGCGAGTGGTACTTGGCTTTCAGTTCGTCGAAGGTCTTGCGCTGGTAGTTCTTCACCACATCGGTGATGAACTGCTCGGCGTGCAGGTACAACACGCGCGCATCGGGTTTGTCGGCCAGCAAGGCATTGCCCACCGCATGCACGAGGTGGGTCTTGCCCAGGCCGACGCCGCCGTAGATGAACAGCGGGTTGTACATCTGGCCCGGAGCACCCGCCACGTGCAACGCCGCAGTGCGCGCCATCTGGTTGGCGCGCCCGGGCACCAGGGTGTCGAAGCTCAGGTTCAGGTTCAGCCGGTGGCGCGAGGCTGCGGGTGCCGCCATGCTGGCAGAGGGCATGGCCGCCGGCCGCGGCTGCGGCTGCGCACCGGTGACGACATGGCCGTTCAGTTCTGCCGCGCTCCCGCTGTCGGCGAGGGGCCGCACTGCCGCATCGCGTTGAGCGAGTGCGATGTCCAGCCGCACCGGCTTGCCCGCCAGCTCGGTGAGCACGGCTTCGATGCGGCTTGCGTACTGGTTGCGGATCCAGTCGAGCTTGAAACGGTTGGGCACCCGCAACGTCACCACTGCGCCGTGGTCACCGGAATCGGTGACTTCGGCCGCAGGCAGCGGGCGGATCCAGGTGTTGAATTGTTGTTCTGGCAAAACGGCGGCGAGTCGTTCGCAACCGCGCAGCCACAGGTCGGCGCTCATCTTGTGGAAAACTGTTCTTTGGAGCGGTTGGATTGTACGTGCCGCATGCCCTGAAAGGCAGGTTATCCACAGTTTCGATCCGCCGCGCCGCCACCCCGCCCAGCCGCATGCTGTCGTCCAAGTCATTGACTTTCAAGGGTGTTTTTGGTGTAATAGTGGGTTTCCCGAATGCATGGGCTTTGACGGGCACTGGCTGGGCAATAGCTGGGCACTGGCACCGCAAAGTCGCAGTTCTGCTGCACTGCCGCACTGTTTCAGATTGCCCGTCGGCTTGCAGCAAGCCTTCTCGTCTCTACAGCCAAGGCGGAAGTGAAATGGCAAATGTTTTCGGGCAAGGCAGTCTCCCTCTGGAATCATCATGAAACGCACCTACCAAGCCTCCAAGGTTCGCCGCGCCCGCACGCACGGCTTTCTCGTCCGCATGAAATCACGCGGCGGTCGCGCAGTGATCAACGCACGTCGCGCCAAGGGCCGCAAGCGCCTGGCCGTCTGAAGCCGGCGGTTGTTGCGCTGACGCGCTGCTGCGAGGTGGCGCCATGATGGGTCGAATCGTTCGTGCGGCCGACTTTGAACGGGTGCTGAAAAGCGGCTCGCAATCGCGCAGCCCACATTTCGCCGTTCACCACCTCTCTGCCAACCCCAGCCGCCCGACCAAGGCACTTGCAGCGTCTTTCGCCGTCAAGTTGTCAACAGCTGCGGAGACAGCGGGAGCAACGGCTGTGGATGACCGACCTCCAAAGTCAGTGTGGCTGGGCGTGGTGGTGCCCAAGCGGCATGCCAGGCGCTCGGTTACGCGCACGCTGCTGAAACGACACATCAGGGCCGCCATGCTGCGTCAACAATCGCCCGCCACCGGCTTGTGGGTGGTGCGCCTTCGGGCTCCATTCGACCCGCTCGGATTTCCCAGCGCAGCCTCCCTGGCGCTCGCCGAGGCTGCGGCTGCCGAGCTGGACCGCGTGCTGGGCTCAGCCGCGCTTCGCTTGCGCGGCAGCTGAGCCGCCCGCCGCGATGTTGCCGTTGTCTGCCTTGCCGCAACGCGCCCTGCTGGCCCTCGTTCGGGCGTACCGCTTGTTCCTCAGCCCCTGGCTGGGCAGCTCGTGCCGGTTCGAGCCCAGTTGCTCGGCTTATGCCCTGCAAGCCCTGGAGGTTCATGGTGCGGTGACGGGCACCTGCCTGAGCGCGTACCGCATTGCCCGTTGCCACCCGTTTTGCCGTGGTGGCCACGACCCCGTTCCCCTGCGTGCACCCGGCCTGTTTGCCTGGGCGCACAACCGAGGTGCCGCTGCACCCGACTCTGACGAGACCGCTCCATGAACGATATGCGCCGCACCATCTTGTGGGTGGTTTTCTCGATGTCCCTGTTCCTGCTCTACGACGGCTGGAACAAGCACAACGGACAGCCGTCGTTCTTCACCCCGGCACCCGCGGCCAAGCCCGCTGCGAGTGTCGCGGTGCCGGCCAGCGCGGTCGGCGTGCTGCCCGCTTCTACCGTCCCGGCCGCCGCGACCCCGGGTGCTGCCGCGCCGATCGCCGCTGCCGCGGCCGCGCCGACGCGCTCCGAGAAAGTCGAGATCACCACCGACCTGGTCAAGGCCACGCTCGACACGCAAGGCGGCGACCTGTCGCGGCTCGAGTTCCTCAAGCAGGTCGACCAGTTCGACCACAGCAAGAACATGGTGCTGCTCGACCAGTCGGCCGAGCGCCTCTACAAGGCGCAGACCGGGTTGATTCCCGCGCCCGGCGGGGCTGCGCTGCCGAACCACCTCACCGTGATGCAGTTGGTGCCGGGTGAACGGGTGCTGAGAGACGGCACCAACGAACTCCAGGTGAAGTTCGAGTCGCCCGACATCGGTGGCACGAAGCTGGTCAAGACCTACATCTTCAAGCGTGGCGACTACGTGGTGGGCGTCAAGCACGAGGTCGTCAACACCGGCACCGCGCCGGTCAACCCGCAGCTGTATTTTCAGCTGGTGCGCGACGGCAATGCGCCGGCCGGCGAGTCGAGCTTCTACTTCACGTTCACCGGGCCTGCGGTCTACACCGACGCCGCGAAGTTCAGCAAGATCGAGTTCAAGGACATCGAAAAGCGCAAACCGGGCGACAAGTCCGATCACGATGTCACGGCTGACAACGGCTGGGTGGCGATGGTGCAGCACTATTTTGCTTCGGCGTGGCTGCTGGGTGCCAGCGCAGATGAAAAGCGCCCGCGCGAGTTCTTCACCAAGAAGGTCGCGAACAACGAGTACTCGGTCGGCATGCTGGTGCCGATGGGCGCGCTCGAACCCGGTGCCAGCAAGACGCTGGAATCGCGCCTGTTCGTCGGCCCACAGGAGGAAGACAAGCTCAGCGCGCTGGCCCCGGGCCTCGAACTGGTCAAGGACTACGGCTGGTTCACCATCCTGGCCAAGCCGCTGTTCTGGCTGCTGACTCAACTGCACAAGCTGATCGGCAATTGGGGCTGGGCCATCGTCGGCCTGGTGGTGCTGTTGAAGATCGCGTTCTACTGGCTCAACGCCACCGCCTATCGCTCGATGGGCAAGATGAAAGCCATCAACCCGAAGATCATGGAAATGCGAGAGCGGCTGAAAGACAAGCCTCAGCAGATCCAGCAAGAAATGATGCGCATCTACAAGGAAGAAAAGGTCAACCCGCTGGGCGGCTGCCTGCCGATCTTCGTGCAGATGCCGTTCTTCATCGCGCTGTACTGGGTGTTGTTGTCGAGCGTCGAGATGCGCAACGCGCCGTGGATCGGCTGGATCACCGACCTGTCGGCGAAAGACCCGTACTTCATCCTGCCGGTCCTGATGACGCTCACCTCGTTGTTGCAGACCTGGCTCAACCCCACGCCGCCGGACCCGATGCAGGCCCGGATGATGTGGATCATGCCGCTGATGTTCTCGGTCATGTTCTTCGTGTTTCCGGCCGGCCTCGTGCTGTACTGGCTCACCAACAATATTCTGTCCATCGCGCAGCAGTACCTGATCAACAAGCAGTTGGGCGTGCTCGGCAAATAGCGGCCGCAGCACTCGCCGACGTCAACGCCAACGCCAACGCCAACGCCGCGCACACCCTGCGCGGCGTTTTTCTTTCGGGGGCAG
>JANNEI010000529.1:0-3264 GCA_031378565.1 Burkholderiales bacterium | reverse complement strand
TGAAGCAGAACGACACCAGCAGCTATGTCTATGCCGTCGAGAAACTCGTCACCTACTATCCCAAGAAAGAGTACTGGGTCGATCTGCTCAGCCGCCTTCAGCGCAAGCCAAACTTCAGTGATCGCCTGGCGCTGGACACCTACCGCCTGAGCCTCGCCACCGGCAGCATGAGCAGGGCCAACGACTACATGGAAATGGCCCAGTTGGCCGTGCAGGCCGGTTACCCCGTCGAGGGCAAGCAAGTGGTCGACAAGGGCTTCGCCGCCGGCGTGCTGGGCACCGGTACGGAGGCGGATCGGCACAAGCGTCTGCGTGACCTGATGGTCAAGCGCACGCTCGAAGACCAGCAATCCCAAGCCGCGACTCTGGCCGAGGCCATGCAAGCCAAGGACGGCAACGACCTGGTTGGCGTGGGCTTCAATCAGGTGCTCGGCGGGCAAGCAGCCAAGGGCTTGGCGCTGATGCAGCAAGGCATCGCCAAGGGCAACCTCAAGCGCGCGGACGACGCCAGGCTGCACCTCGGAATCGCGCAGACGCTGGCCGGCGAAAACGCCAAGGCGCAAGCGACCTTCAAGACCGTCGCCGGCAGTGATGGCACGGCCGACCTGGCCCGGCTCTGGGCCTTGTACGCCAGACGCAAGAGTTGAAGCCACCGCGTTGCAAAACCGTCCCGGTGGGCCAGTGGAAATGAAAAAGGCCGGCGCATGCGCCGGCCTTTTTTAGGGCGAACCGGTTTCACTTCGGCGTCAGCCGGATCGCTCCGTCGAGTCGGATCACTTCGCCGTTGAGCATGTCGTTGGTGACGATCTGGTGCACCAGCTTGGCGTAGTCGGCTGGCGTGCCGAGCCGGCTCGGAAAGGGCACGCCGGCCGCCAGCGTGTCCTGCACTTCCTGCGGCATCGCGAACAGCATCGGTGTGCCGAAGATGCCCGGCGCGATCGTCATGTTGCGGATGCCGTTGCGGGCCAGGTCGCGCGCGATCGGCAGCGTCATGCCGACCACGCCACCCTTCGACGCCGAGTAGGCCGCCTGCCCGATCTGCCCGTCGAAGGCGGCGACGCTGGCGGTGGAGATCAGCACGCCGCGCTCACCTGTGGATTCGGGTTCGTTCCTGCACATCGCCTCGGCCGCCAGCCGGATCATGTTGAAGCTGCCAATCAGATTGACCGTGACGACTTTTGCAAAGAGCGCAAGCGGGTGCGCGCCGTCCTTGCCGACCGTCTTCGATCCGATGGCGATGCCGGCGCAATTGACCAGGCCCATCAGCTTGCCCATCGACGCGGCCCTGGAGACCACGGCCTGGCCGTCCGCCTCCTGGCTCACGTCGCATCTGACAAAGGCGGTATTGGCTGGGCCCAGTTCCGCGGCCAGTGCTTCACCTTTCTCGGTCTGCAGATCGGCAACGACCACCTTGCCGCCGTGCGCCACCAGCATGCGCACCGTGCCTTCGCCCAGGCCAGACGCGCCACCGGTGACGATGAAAACCTTGCCTGCGATGTCCATGTCTCGACTCCTGTGTGCGGTGGTGAACGGGTGGCGCGGCGCATGCCAGGAAATGCCGCTGGCAGAGGCGGTGCGGTGGTCTCGGGCGAGATCTAGGGCGAAGGCGCTGCCGTCAGGCCAGGGCCGCCAAGGCGCGCGCCTTGATCTCGTCGACGCTGCCGCTGCCGCTGATCATTCGGTACCTCGGCGCGTCGGCGTCGCCGCGCGCAGCCCAGTCCGAGTAGTAGGCAACCAGCGGCCGCGTCTGGCTTTGGTAGATGTCCAGCCGCTTGCGAACGGTTTCTTGCCGGTCGTCGTCGCGCTGGATCAGGGCCTCACCGGTCAGATCGTCCTTGCCCGCCACCTTCGGCGGGTTGAACGTGACATGGTAGGTGCGGCCCGAGGCGAGGTGCACGCGACGCCCGCTCATGCGATCGATGATGGCGGCGTCCGGCACGTCGATCTCCAGCACCACGTCGAGCTTCACGCCGGCCGCCTTCATGGCGTCGGCCTGCGGCAGGGTGCGCGGGAAACCGTCGAACAGAAAGCCGTTGCCGCAGTCGGCTTGCGCAATGCGTTCCTTGACCAGGCCGATGATGATGTCGTCGCTCACGAGGCCGCCTGCATCCATCACCTTTTTCGCGGACAGCCCCATCGGTGAGCCGGCCTTGACAGCAGCGCGCAGCATGTCGCCGGTGGAGATTTGCGGGATCCCGAACTTCTGGCAGATGAAGGCCGCTTGCGTGCCCTTGCCCGCTCCCGGGGCGCCCAACAAAATCAGTCTCATGGCTTGTCCTCGTTGTTCTGCGGCATGGCGTCAGGGCGTGTGGTGACGCCGTGCGCAGCGGTATTGGCCCCGCTTCAATTCGAGAATAGCACGCAGCCCTGCGGCCCCGCTGAGCCGTTCCGCAGGCCGCACTGCGCAGCATCGCGACGTTTCAGCCGACCAGTGCGCGCACCCGCTCGAGGTCGGCCAGGGTGTCCACGCCCGGGCCTGGAACCTGCAAACTGACATGCACGGCGATGTGCTCGCCATGCCACAGCACCCGCAACTGCTCGAGTGATTCGACGACTTCGAGCGGGCTCACCGGCAGGCCTGGAAAGCGCCGCAGAAAGCCAGCACGGTAGGCGTAGATGCCGATGTGGCGCAGCGGCGGCGGCGTGCCCAGCGCCTTGATGCCGCCCGCATAGCCGTCGCGCCACCACGGCACCGGCGCGCGCGAAAAAAGCAGTGCACGGCCGCGTGCATCCAGCACCACCTTGACCACGCCGGCGTCCATGAAGTCTTCGATGCGGTCGATGGCGTGGGCGACGGTGCTCATCACGCAGTCGGGCTGGCGGTGCAACTCGGCAGCGCAGGCATCGATCAGCGCGGGCTCGATCAGCGGCTCGTCGCCTTGAACATTGACCACCACATCGTCCCCGTCCAGCCCCAGGCTTTCGCAGGCTTCCGCGAGCCGGTCACTGCCCGTCGTGTGGTCGGTGCGCGTCAGCACGGCGCGCACGCCATGTGCCGCGCAGGCTTGCACGATGTCCGCATGGTCTGCGGCCACCACCACGGCCAGCGCGCCAGACTGCAAGGCGCGCTGCGCCACACGCACCACCATCGGCAGCCCGCCGATGTCCAGCAGCGGCTTGCCGGGCAGCCGTGTCGAGGCCAGTCGCGCCGGAACGAGAACGGTGAAGCTCACGCGCCGGTCAGCGGTGCCGTGGCGGTGTCGAGCGAACGTGCTTCCGCTTCCAGCATCACCGGGATCCCGTCGCGCACCGGAAACGCCAGCC
>JANNEI010000526.1:0-2008 GCA_031378565.1 Burkholderiales bacterium | reverse complement strand
CATGGGCTGGCCGCGCGCATGGGACAGGTTCAACAGGCGCTGGCGCACGGAGGCGCCGATGTTGCGCGGGCGATCAGGCATCGCTGGTCAGCGCCATGACGTAGGGCTCCATCGTGGCCCACACGCCCGCAGCCTCGGCCTCGCGGGCGATCTCGGCAGGCGTGGCCTTGCGCCGACGCAGCGCCTGCCGTAGGCCCTCGATGGCAAGTGCATCGCCCACCGTTCGACGGTAGCGGAACAGGTCGGCCACAGTCTTGGCGACACCGAACACGGGCACCAGCGTGCCGGCGATCTTCTTGCGTTCGATGCCGCGGCTAAGAAGCTCGTCAGAGAACCGGGCGATGCGGATCGGCGGATAGGTGAGCCTGGGGCGCCAGTCTTTGCGCCCGATGGCGATCCAAACCCTCGGTGGCAACTGGTCGGTGAGGCCGTGGAATGCCAGTGCCGAGGCCAGGCAGATGACGCCCTTGGGCACCAGACGGGCCGCTTCGGCCAGGGACTGCTGCGCATCGAGAGGGGCATCCGGCAGTTGGTAGAGCCCTCGGGCAAGGCGCAGGATCTCGCCGTCTCGCTCCATGCGGCCGACCGTGGTGGCGGTGATGCCCGCCTCACCGAACTCCGCGAGCCGCGTCATCCCCCGCCGCTTGAGCAGCGCCAGCGCCTGGGTGCGCTGCGTGGAGGTGTCAGAGACGGGCATGGTATGAATCCTCGGGCGAATCAAAGAAACGTCCGAGGATTTATACCACTTCGGCGTGGTCGCGGGCAACTGGCCGTTCATCGGCACTCAACCGTGGATTCAGCCGCTCTTGGGTGGTGTTGCCGCCGAGGCGGCAGCGATTGCATCGCTTCGTTCGATGGATTCCACAGCCATACAGGTACCGACGGGTCACACTCCTGACGGTACTGCCCGCTTCCTTCGATGCCTGCGTGAACGACGAAGAGCAACGGTGCCGAACCCGCGCAGTCGGTCAGCGTTGCACATGCCAGCGCGCTCTCCGCACCCAGGTTGTAGCGAAGCCCCTTCACGAAGGATCGCCCATCAGAGACGAGCCGCTCAATGAGCTGCTTCTCGAATCCGTCTTCGACCGGTAGCCACTGCCGTGTCACCGGCATCAGCGACAGCTCCACGATGGTCGGGATGCCGGCCGCCGCGACGCTGAAGGTGGCGATGATCACCATGTGGATGTCTTCGGCGGCGCCCCAAAGCGACAGCTCCGATTCGAAGCGCCGGCCGAGCCGGCGGTAGAGCTGCTCGTCCAGCGCGAAGGCCTGGTCGGGCACATGCTTCACCACGGCCTTGAAGCCATAGCGCGCCGGCACGATCTCCTTCACCTCGGCGATCAGCAGCATCAGGTGCTGCGGCTTGCCAGGTACTGCGACTGCTTGCGACCACTGCGCCATCCGCCTGGCGCTGATCGCGTCGCGCTGATCGACCGAGAAGACCTCGGGGATATAGAGCCGCGCGCGCAGCGAATCGCCGCGCGCGATCTTGTTCTCGGCGGCTAGCAGCAAATGCTTGCGCACCGTGCTCCACGTTCGTTTGCCCGCAAACCCGGGCTGCCAGCGCGTCAGGTCGGCCTGATCCCACAGGTAGTGCAGCAGCCCGCGCAGTGAGAGCTTCGTACCGCCGCTCGTCACGCTGTCGCTGTCCCCACCCGTTGTCGGCATCGCCGAGCGTCCTGCGATCTTCGACATGGCGAAATCGAGCTTCAAGGTCGTTTCGCCGGTGGCCGGGTCCTCGGTGATCGCGGACCCCAAGACCTGCCCCAGGCCGGAGGATTCCGGCGGCGGTTCGTAGGATGGGCAGTCGGGTGCGTGATGGTTGCCGGTGTTCGGCATGCGCTTGACGATGAAACCCTCATCCGTGCCCGCGAGGCGAGCCACGTACATCTCGACGCCATCGACAAGACACATGCAGCGAGGCCGATCGTGCGCAGCGTGCGCCTCTGCAATGGCATCGGCGAACCCGCGCGACCCCGCCTCGAACCGCTCGCCACCCACCGTGTAG
>JANNEI010000516.1:0-2848 GCA_031378565.1 Burkholderiales bacterium | reverse complement strand
CTCGGCGTAGGCCTCGCCCGCCGGCGTGAGCGCGATGCGCCGCGTGCTGCGCGCGAACAGCGTCGCACCGACCAACTGCTCGAGCTGCGCCACGCGCTTGCTCACCACGCTCTTGCCCACGCCGAGTTCCAGCGCCGCGCGGCTGACGCTGGCGCTGTCGACCACCTTGACGAACGCAGCGAGCATGTCGGATGAGACGGCCATTGTTTCCAGATTGGAGACAAACCGTTCGCATTGGAGCAGGTGCGTTTTGCGACGTCAATGCCTACAGTCCGGTTCAGTGTGACGCCCGAAGTCACCCAACCTGGAGACAATCATGAGCATCAAGATCTACGCCGACCCGATCACCGTCAACTGCCGCAAGGTCATTGCCGGGCTCGACCTCATCGGTGCCCCCTACGAGCTGATTCACGTCGACTATTTCAAGGGCGAACAGAAGGCCGAGCCCTACCTGTCGCTCAACCCCAACGCCTCGATCCCGGCGATGACCGACGGCGACTTCACGTTGTGGGAATCGAATGCGATGCTGCAATATGCAGCCGACAAGTTCGGCAATGAGGCGGCGTACCCGCGCGACTTGCAAACCCGCGCCGACATCAACCGCTGGCTGCATTGGGAGGGATCGACCTGGTTCCCGAGCTGCTATGTCTTCCTGGTGGAAAACTGCGTGAAACCGCTGCTCGGCGGAGCGCCCGACCCCGCGGTGCTCGACGCTCAGGCCGCGCAGTTCCACAAGCTCGCCGGCATCCTCGACAAGCGCCTTGCGGGCCGGCAGTGGATTGCCGGAAGCGGCCCCACGATTGCCGACATCGTGCTGGCCGCTCCGATGCACCTGCACGGCTGGCAGCGGCTTCCCATCTCGGACCACCCGAACCTGCGGCGCTGGTTGACCGACAGCGTCGAGAAGCTGCCCTGCTGGCAGAAGACGGCGGTCTACGAAGGCTTCACCACCACCCGGCCGAACTGAACCCGCATGGCTCGGCGACTCACCTGGAACCGATGACGATGAGCCTTCAGAAATCTGTCCGCGCGACGATGCAATACACCGTCGACAACGGCGTCGCGCCGGACTACTACTTCTACGATCCCGACCCGTCGGTGAAGATGAACCCGCCCGGCACCGACCGGCGCGAGGTCGAGATCCACGATGCCTGGCCGCGGGTCGCGGAGCTGTCGGCCGACCGCGAGGGATTCGAGCTGCACGACTTCGGGGCGCGCTTCGATCAGTTCGACGACGACGCATCGGTGCACGCCAGCTTTTACCCGCAGGTTGTCGACTTCGTGAAACAGCACACCGGCGCCCGACGCGTCGTCGTGTTCGACCACACGATCCGCAAGCGCCTGCCAGCCGACCTGAAGCAGCAGACGACCGTGCAGCGGCCGGCGGTGATGCTGGTGCACAGCGACTACACCCCCGCGAGCGGTCCGCAGCGCGTGCGCGACATCGTGCCCGAGGACGCGCAGGAATTGCTGCAACGCCGCGTCGCGTTCTACAACGTCTGGAAGCCGCTGTACCGGCGCGTTGATGAGCTTCCGCTGGCGATGATCGATGCGCAGACGCAGGATGACGCCGACCTGCTGCGCATGGATCTGAAATACCGCGAACGCACCGGCGAGATCTATGTCATGCGCTATTCGCCCCAGCATCGCTGGTGTTACTTCCCGCAGATGGAAGCCCGCCATGCGCTGCTGCTGAAGACCTACGACTCCGAGACCGACGGCCGCGCGCGTTTCATGGGCCACAGCGCGTTTGAAGACCCGACCTCGCTGCCGAATGCACCCAAGCGCGAGAGCATCGAAGTGCGGACCATGGCCTTCTTCTGAGCGCCCGCGCCTGCGTCCGCGCCCCCGCATGCCCAATGCGCACCGTCGTCGCGCCGCTGCACTACGTCGCGCCGCAGGCGCAGCCGCTTCACACCTACGCCTACGATCCGCCCGACGGCGCACCGCGATTCAACGGCACGATCGTGGAGCACGCTGTGTCCATCCACGATGCCCGTGGCCTGAATCACGACGCTGGATTGCGGCGCATGGGCTTCATGCTGGCAGAGCAACGCAGCGACGTTCTCGACTTCCACGTCGACCGGCAGCTGATCGACACGGGCTACCCTGAAGCCGAGGCGCTGGTGCGGCAGGTCACCGGCGTGCCGCACGCCCGCGTGTTCGACCACACGCTGCGCCGCCGGGCCGCGCACCGCCCGCCGCTCGACGGGCTGGGCGGCTCTTTCGCCGCGGTGCGCGAGCCGGTCGGCCGCGTGCACGCCGACTACACGCCGATGTCGGCACCGCTGCGACTGAAGCATGTGCTGGGCGACGCGGCGGCTCGGCGGGCGACGCACAACCGCTACCTGATCATCGGCCTGTGGCGACCGCTGCTGCGCGAGCCGCTGCAAGATGCGCCGCTCGCACTGGCCGATGCGCGCAGTGTCTGTCGAGATCACCTGATGGCCAACGACATCGTCTACCCCGATCGGCGCGGCCAGACCTATGCGGTGCGGCACGACCCTTCTCACCGCTGGTATTACTTCGCGGGCCAGACGCGCGACGAAGTAACTGTGTTCGTTCACTACGACAGCGCCCTGGCGCTCGATGCGGTCACGGGGGCATGTCCGCACACCGCTTTCGAGCATCCGCATACGCCCGCGGGGGCGACACCGAGGCAGAGCATTGAGTTGCGCGCCCTCGCGTGGTACGAGGACTGAGGCCAGACGCAAGGGCCTGGAAGGGGCCTTGCGCGTGCCGAAGGACCGGCCGCAGTACAAGCGGCTGGCCGAGCAGGATTCTCTGTGACACCGTTTTCCATCCCCATCAATTCAGGTGCGATGAAAACGGCACGTCGCGAAACGGC
>JANNEI010000504.1:0-4215 GCA_031378565.1 Burkholderiales bacterium | reverse complement strand
CACGCAGGTGTTCGGCCAGTGGCTGTGCGACATGGCGTTGAAGGACGAACGCCTGATCGGCATCACCCCCGCCATGCGCGAAGGCTCGGGCATGGTCGAGTTCGAGCGGCGCTTTCCGAAGCGCTATTTCGATGTCGGCATCGCCGAGCAGCACGCCGTCACCTTTGCTGCCGGCCTCGCCTGCGAAGGCCTGAAGCCGGTGGTGGCGATCTACTCCACCTTTCTGCAACGCGGCTATGACCAGCTGATCCACGACGTGGCGATCCAGAACCTGCCGGTGGTGTTTGCGCTCGACAGGGCCGGCCTGGTGGGTGCCGACGGTGCCACGCATGCGGGTGCCTACGACATCGCCTATTTGCGCTGCATTCCGAACATGAGCGTGATGACGCCGTCTGACGAAAACGAATGCCGCCAGTTGCTGTACACCGCGTTCCAGCAGAACCACCCGACCGCTGTGCGCTACCCGCGCGGTCGCGGGGCCGGTGTCGAAGTGCAGGCCGAGATGACGGAAATCCCGTTGGGCACCGGCGAACTGCGGCGCGTTGCCGGCAAGGCGATGGGTCATCCGGGAAAGCGCATCGCCATCCTGGCCTTCGGCACCTTGCTGCACCCGGCCTTGGTCGCCGCCGAGCGGCTGGACGCCACGGTCGCCAACATGCGGTTCGTGAAACCGCTCGATGTCGCGCTGGTGACTGAATTGGCGCGCAGTCATGATGCAATCGTGACCATCGAGGAAGGTGCCACGATGGGCGGCGCGGGCAGTGCGGTGCTGGAGGCGCTGCAGGCGGCAGGCATTCAGATTCCGGTGCTGATGCTGGGTTTGCCGGACGAATTTGTCGAGCATGGTGACCCCGCCAAACTTTTGCAGTTGTGCGGCCTGGACGCGACGGGCATCGAGCAGTCCATCCTCAAGCGCTTCGGTGCCCGGCCCGCACTGGTGCGCCCGGCCGTGAACCACTGACGGGCGCTGAACGCCGCGTTCATTTCCCTTGCGGCATCGGAAGTGGCGATTGGTGCGATGCTCGGGTCTGACGCAATCCGTTCGCGCGTCTCAGCATTTGCGTTGAGAGGCGCGAGAGACTTCCATGAACCACATGACCGATCTGAGAACCGCGCTGCACATCCCCGACACGCAAAGCGAACGTGACGAACGCCATCTGATCATCCAGCGCGTGGGCGTGAAGGACGTGCGCTATCCGCTGCAATTGCGCATCGGCAAGGCGACCGTGCCCACCGTTGCCCAGTGGGACCTCGACGTGGCATTGCCGGCCGAGCAGAAGGGCACCCACATGTCCCGATTCGTGGCCTGGCTGGATGCGCTGGACTCGCCGATGGATGCGGCCGCCATGCGTGCCGGCTTGTTGCGCATGCTCGACGCGCTGCACGCCACCGACGGCCGCATCGAAGCCCGCTTCCCGTTCTTCATCCGCAAGCGAGCGCCGGTGTCGGGTGTGGAAAGCCTGCTCGAATACCAGGGCAGGTGGATTGCCGAGTCGCGCGGCGGAGTCTCCAGCGTCAGCGCCGAAGTGGTGGTTCCGGTGAAGTCGCTGTGCCCTTGTTCGAAGGAGATCTCGGACTACGGAGCGCACAACCAACGCTCGCACGTGACCATCCGGGTCGAACTGCTGCAAGACATCGGCTGGTTCGAGTTGGTGCGTTTCGCCGAAGACTCGGCGTCGAGTGAAATCTGGCCGATGCTCAAGCGCGCCGACGAAAAATGGGTGACCGAGCGCGCCTACGAGAACCCCAAGTTCGTCGAAGACATGGTGCGCGATGTGGCGCTGCGGCTCAATGCCGATGCCCGCATCGGGCGCTACAGCGTCGATGTCGAGAACTTCGAGTCCATCCACGCGCACAGCGCGTACGCGCGCATCGAGCGCTCTAGTTGAAGCGCCGCGCCTCGAGACGTTCCGCTCACAAATGAAAAGGCCGGCATTTGCCGGCCTTTGACATTTGCAGGCGGACTGTTCAGTCTCGGCGTCGCCGCGCCACGAAACCGAGAACGCCCAGCCCCGCCAGCAGCATTGCGTACGTGCCAGGTTCGGGCACATTGGCGCTGAAGGTGAAGTTGTCCCAGCCCAGCCCACCGCCGTCGGTGATGCCGTAGATGCGGATCGAGGTGACGTTGCTGTAGGCAGTCAGATCCACCAGGTCGGTCACATTGAAGATGCCTCCGACGGTGATCGCCTGAGTGGCGGCGAAGGCGTTGTTGGTGAACACGTCGACGGCCGCCTGCACGCCCGCGTTGTTGCTGCCCACCGCCAGAAACGACAAGCCCGAGACGCCGCTTGCGAAGGTGAGGATGGTCTCACCGGTGCAATTGATCGAGCCAGTGGCCGTGCACAGGAAGTTCAGCCCGTCTCCGATTCCGCCCTGGCTGCTGACCCGGTTGACCATGCCTGCGGTGGAGGAAAACACCACGCCGCCGTACTGGTTGGTGATCACCGTGCCGCTGGTGCCCACGTTGCCGAGTTCCTCGAAGCCGATGACCGTGGGCACGGCCTGGCTGGCACTGGCACCGAGCAGCAAGGCACCGGCCGCAGCCGTTGCCCCCAAAAATCGCGTTGCAGAAAATTTCATGATGAAGAAGCTCCTGTTTGACATGCCCGAGGTCGTTGCATCGGAAGTTCCAAAGATAGGCCGCCGCGCGGCTGCGCGCCATCCCACGGTTTTAGGGGGATCCGTTCGGGGCAGCAGCACCGACCGCCTGCCCGGCAGGAATGCATCGCCAACGCCTGCCTGGCAGGAATGCATCGCCACCGCCTGCCTGGCGGTGATGCATCGCCAGCTTCAGGCCACCGTCACCGCAATCTTGCCGACCGACGAAGCGGCGATCCGCGCCTGCCACTCCTTCGGGCCGGTGTTGTGCACCGAGACCCCTTCCGAGTCCACTGCCACGGTCACCGGCATGTCGGCGATCTCGAACTCGTAGATGGCTTCCATGCCGAGGTCGGCAAAGCCCACCACCTCGGCATGCCGAATTGCTTTCGAGACCAGGTACGCCGCGCCGCCCACGGCCATCAGGTAGGCGCTTTTGTGCTTGCGGATCGCCTCGATGCCGGTGGGGCCGCGCTCGGCCTTGCCGATCATGCCGATCAGCCCGGTTTGCGCCAGCATCATCTCGGTGAATTGGTCCATTCGGGTGGCGGTGGTGGGACCGGCCGGCCCCACCACTTCGTCGCGCACCGGGTCGACCGGGCCGACGTAGTAGATGACGCGGTCGGTGAAGTCCACCGGGAGCTTTTCACCGCGCGCGAGCATGTCCTGGATGCGCTTGTGCGCGGCGTCGCGGCCGGTCAACAGCTTGCCGCTGAGCAGCAAGGTGTCGCCCGGTTTCCAGCTGGCGACTTCTGCTTTCGTCAGCGTGTCCAGGTTCACCTTCTTCGATTTCTGGTAGTCGGGCGTCCACTGTACGTCGGGCCACAGGTCGAGGCTGGGCGGGTCGATGTAGGCCGGGCCGCTGCCGTCGAGCACGAAGTGGGCATGCCGCGTGGCGGCGCAGTTCGGGATCATCGCCACCGGCTTGCTGGCCGCGTGCGTGGGGTAGGTGGCGATCTTCACGTCCAGCACCGTGGTCAGGCCGCCCAGGCCCTGTGCGCCGATGCCCAGCGCGTTGATCTTGTCGCACAGCTCGATGCGCAGTTCTTCCAGCTTGTTTTGCGGGCCTCTGGCCTTCAGCTCGAACATGTCGATGGTCTCCATCAGGCTGCCCTTGGCCAGCAGCATCGCCTTCTCGGCGGTGCCGCCGATGCCGATGCCCAACATGCCGGGCGGGCACCAGCCGGCACCCATCGTGGGCACGGTTTTCATTACCCAGTCGACCAGCGAATCGCTCGGGTTCAGCATCACGAACTTGCTCTTGTTCTCGCTGCCGCCGCCCTTGGCTGCCACCTGCACGTCCAGTGTGTTGCCGGGCACCACCGTCATGTGGATCACTGCAGGCGTGTTGTCTTTCGTGTTCCTGCGGTCGAAATGCGGGTCGGCGACGATGCTCGCGCGCAGCGTGTTGTCGGGGTTGTTGTAGGCCAGCCGAACGCCTTCGTTGACGGCGTCTTCGATGCTGCCACTGAAGCCGTCCCAGCGCACGTCCATGCCGATCTTCAGGAACACGTTGACGATGCCGGTGTCCTGGCAGATCGGCCGCTTGCCCTCGGCGCACATCTTCGAGTTGGTCAGGATCTGCGCGATCGCGTCTTTCGCTGCCGGGCTCTGCTC
>JANNEI010000503.1:0-1702 GCA_031378565.1 Burkholderiales bacterium | reverse complement strand
CAGCAATGCCTCGGCACCCATCTGGTCGAGGATGGTGCGCGAGTCGATCTTGCTGCTGACCTGGAAGCTCAGGCGCGTCGGAATGTTCGCCTTGATCAGGCCGGTGATCACATCGACGCTGGGACGCTGGGTGGCCAGGATGAGGTGGATGCCAGCGGCGCGCGCCTTCTGCGCCAGCCGCGCAATCAGTTCCTCGATCTTCTTGCCCACCACCATCATCAGGTCGGCCAGTTCGTCGATCACGATCACGACGAAGGGCAAGCGTTCGAGCGGCTCGGGCTCTTCGGGTGTCAGGCTGAACGGATTCGGCAGCTTCTCGCCGCGCTCGGCCGCCTCGGTGATCTTCTTGTTGTAGCCGCTCAGATTGCGCACGCCCAGCTTGCTCATCAGCTTGTAGCGGCGCTCCATTTCGCCGACGCCCCAGTTCAGCGCGTTGGCGGCCTGCTTCATGTCGGTGACGACCGGGCACAGCAGGTGCGGAATGCCTTCGTAGACGCTCATCTCCAGCATCTTCGGATCGATCAGGATCAGCCGCACGTCGCGCGCCTCGGCCTTGTAAAGCAGGCTCAGGATCATCGCGTTGATGCCCACCGACTTGCCCGCGCCGGTGGTGCCCGCGACCAGGCAGTGCGGCATCTTGGCCTGGTGGGCGACCATCGGCGCGCCGACGATGTCCTTGCCCAAACCCATCGTGAGTTGCGAAGCGGCGTCGTTGTAGATCTGCGAGCCCAGGATCTCCGACAGCCGGATGATTTGCCGTTTGGCGTTGGGCAACTCCAGCGCCATCGTGGTCTTGCCCGGAATCGTTTCGACCACCCGGATGCTGACCAGGCTCAGACTGCGCGCCAGGTCCTTCGCGAGGTTGAGCACCTGAGAGCCTTTGACACCGGTGGCAGGCTCGATCTCGTAGCGCGTGATCACCGGGCCGGGCGACGCCGCAACCACCCGCACATCGACGCCGAAATCCTTCAGCTTTTTCTCGATCATGCGGGAGGTCATCTCCAGCGTCTCGGGCGCGACCGACTCCATGCGGCCGGGCGCGGCGTCGAGCAAATCGACTTGCGGCAGCTTGGTGTCGGCCAGTTCGGTGAACAGCGGCTTCTGCCGCTCCTTGACCACGCGCTCGCTCCTGGGTACCTCGACGATGGGTGCCTCGATGACGATGGGCAGGTGGTCTTCGTGCAACTGGTGCTCGACCTCGACCACGAGCTCTCGCTCGCGCAACGCCCGCTCGCCCAGGCGCAGGTCTTCGGCATGCTCGATGCGTTCGACCCGCTTTTCCTTGACCGATTCGAGGCGGCTGCCGATGTCCTCGGCCAGACGCAACCACGAGAAGCGAAACGCCATCGCCGATCCGGCCACCAGGGCGGCGATCCACAGCACGCCGGACCCGGCAAAACCGAGCAGCTTCATGCTCAGCGGCCCCAGCGTGTAGCCCAGCACACCGCCGGCGTGTCCACCCGGCAGGCGAGGCTCCCACTGGTACATGCGCGTCCACTCGAGCGAGGCGCTGGCACACAGCAGCAATGCAACGCCGGCCCAGAACGTCCAGCGCATCGCGCGGCTCGTGCCGGCATCTGCCACAGGCCCGCCGCGCAGCATGCGCGCCAGCGCGCTCAGCCAGGCCCGCAGCGACACCGCCATCAGCCACCACACGGAGTAGCCCAGCACGAAGAAGGCGAGGTCGGAAAACCAGGCACCC
>JANNEI010000486.1:0-2166 GCA_031378565.1 Burkholderiales bacterium | reverse complement strand
GCGATCCAGCGCATGTTGAAGTCCTTGCGGCGCGGCCCGCTCTTGCCGGCCAGGCATTCGTCGACGTAGCGCTTGATGGGCGGCTCCCAGAAGCGGCTGTTGGACGAATTGATGGCGAATTCCTGCGTGTCTTCCGGCACGCGGATGCTCGGGTGGGTGAGCTTGAACTCGCCCAGGCTCGGGTCGAGCGTGAAGCCGACCACGCCGTTGCCCACGCTGAGGATCAGCATCGTCGTCGGCCCGTAGAGCGCGTAGCCCGCGGCCACCTGCTGGGTGCCGGGCTGCAGGAAGTCGGCCTCGGTCACGTCGCGGCCCGGCTCGCTGTCGTGCGCAGGCGCGCGCAGGATCGAGAAGATGCTGCCCACCGACACGTTGACGTCGATGTTGCCGGAGCCGTCGAGCGGGTCGAACACCAGCAGGTACTTGCCGCGCGTGTAGTTCGGCGGGATCTGGCGCACCTCGCTCATTTCTTCGGACGCCATGCCCGCGAGGTTGCCCGACCACTCGGTGGTGCGCACGAAAAACTCGTTGCTCACCACGTCGAGCGGCTTCTGCACCTCGCCTTGCACATTGGTCTGGCCGCCGACGGTGAGGTGGCGGGTGCTGGGGTCGCCCAACGCACCGAAGGCCACCGAGCGGGCGGTCGCCTTGCACGCCAGCGCCACGTCGAGGATCAGTGCATTCAGCGCGCCGCGGGCCTGCGGAAAGCGGCGCCGTTGTTCGATCAGGTATTGCGTCAGGGTCTGGCGATTCGACAGCGGCATGGCGTGGTTTCCGTTCGCTTCAGGCGGGGGTTGTCTGGAACACCCGGCTGGCCAGGATGTCTTCGGGGGCCAGGGTGGTGAGGTCGGCTTCGGTCCAGACGCGGTCTCGGTCGGCAAACAGCCGTGTGGCCTGGCGCAGGCGCGCGCGGTCCAGCGCGTTGCGCACGCTGCGCGCGTTGGCGAAGTGCGGCTGCGCGATGCGCCGCTCCAGGTAGCGGCGGAACACATCCGCCGTGCCGTCGCCGAACCGGTATTGCTGGCCGGCCAGCATGGTGTGCGAAATGGCCAGCAACTCGTCGACCGCGTAGTCCGGAAAGTCGAGGTGGTGCGCGATGCGCGAACTCATGCCCGGGTTGGATTGGAAGAAGGTGTCCATGCGCTCCTTGTAACCCGCCAGGATCACCACCAGGTCGTCGCGCTGGTTCTCCATCACCTGCAGCAGGATCTCGATCGCCTCCTGCCCGTAGTCGCGCTCGTTCTCGGGGCGGTACAGGTAGTAGGCCTCGTCGATGAACAGCACGCCGCCCATCGCCTTCTTCAGCACCTCTTTCGTCTTCGGTGCGGTGTGGCCGATGTACTGGCCCACCAGGTCGTCGCGCGTGACCGCCACCAGATGGCCTTTGCGCGAGTAGCCCAGCCGATGCAGGATTTGCGCCATGCGCATCGCCACCGTGGTCTTGCCGGTACCCGGGTTGCCGGTGAAGCTCATGTGCAGGCTGGGCGTCTGCGAAGTGAGGCCCAGGTTCAGCCGCAGCTTGTCGATCACCAGCAGTGCCGCGATGTCGCGGATGCGCTGCTTGACCGGTGCCAGGCCGACCAGATCGCGCTCCAGTTCGTCCATCACCGCCTCGACCTGGCTCTGCGCCAGCACCTCGTTGACAGTGCGCGGTATGGGTGCGGTGACTTCAGGTGGATGCAGGGGCGTTGCCATCATGGTTGCGCGGTGAGATCAAGCGGACGCCGCGGAACCGGCTCCGCCGGGCCGCCAGCGTTGCCCCCTGGAGGGGGAGCGCCGCAGGCGCTTCGGGGGTGGTCAATACCGCTCGCCTTCGGGCTTGTCGGTGGCGTAGGACGAGATGCGGTAGCGCACCTGGCGGCCTTCGACTTCGGTGCGGGCCAGGCCGAAACCGGGCTCCTTGGCGGGACGGTTCACGATGAACGACATGCGCACCGATTCGACGCCCTGCGTGGAATCGAACGCCGTCACGCGCACGTAGTGGCTCGGGAAGGTCTTGCGGCAGGCGTTCACCTCCAGCAGGATGCCGGCCGGGTCCTTCAGGTCGAACATCGGGTTGCCGAACATTTCCCAATACGTGTTGCGTGGGTGCGGGTCGTCGGTGTATTCGATGCCGACGGCGTAGTTGCGCTTCAGCGCGTATTCGATCTGCTTCGTGATCTGCTC
>JANNEI010000469.1:0-3183 GCA_031378565.1 Burkholderiales bacterium | reverse complement strand
GCGATGTCGTTGCTCTGCTTGTCGTAGGCCACCAGCACCGCGCAGCCCTTGTAGTCGATGCCGTAGTCGGTGTTGTCGTAGCCGATGCGCTTGATGGTGTCGCGCGCCACCTGGATGTAGTCGACATGCGCGTTGGTGGTGATCTCGCCGGCCAGCACCACCAGACCGGTGTTGCACAGAGTCTCGGCCGCCACGCGGGACCGCGGGTCCTGCTTGAAGATGGCGTCGAGAATGGCGTCGGAGATCTGGTCGGCCACCTTGTCGGGGTGACCCTCAGAGACGGACTCGGAAGTGAAAAGGAAGTCGTTCGACACGCTGAAGCTCCAAAGAAAAACAAACCAGGTTGCACACTGCGTTGCCGACCTGAAACTCCTTGGAGGAGCGGCGAACGCTTTAGCAGAATTTTTTGAGCTTGCGCCCGGCAGAATGCGTGCACCCTGCGTCGCCCTGCAAGTAGTTCATAACTCGGCGACCGCGCGATTATAGGAAATATGCTGACCCTGGTTCGATGCCTGTCCCGCTGGCCGTTGTGGTTGCTTCACGCGCTGGGCGGGGCTGTGGGTTGGCTGAGCTACGCGGCGTCGCCTGTGTATCGCGCTCGGTTCAAGGCGAATGCGGCGCAGGCTGGGGTGCTGCCCACTGTCTACCGGCCAGCCATTGCCGAAGCCGGCCGGTTGCTGCTGGAATTGCCGTATCTGTGGATGCGCCCTTCGTCGCAAAGCATCCTGCCGAGGGTGCGCTGGGACGGCGAGGCGCTGATTACCGCGGCCCATGCGCAGGGCCGTGGCATCGTTTTCCTGACGCCGCACCTGGGGTGCTTCGAGGTCACGGCGCAGGCCTACGCCGAACGCTGCGGTGCGGCTCATGGCCCGATTACGGTGCTGTACCGACCGGCACGCAAGGCTTGGCTGCGCACGCTGGTGGACACCGCGCGCAATCGCCCGGGGCTGGCCGCCGCGCCGGCCACCTTGTCGGGCGTGCGCCAGATGATTCGTGCCTTGCGCCGCGGTGAAGCGGTGGGCCTGCTGCCCGACCAGGTGCCGCCCGAAGGGATGGGCGTGTGGGTGCCGTTTTTCGGCCGGCCCGCCTACACGATGACGCTGGCGGCCCGCTTGACGCAACAGACCGGCGCGGTGCCGCTGCTGGCCTGGGGCGAGCGCCTGCCGCGCGGCCGTGGCTACGTGGTGCACGTGTCGGCGTTCGACGAACCGCTGCCCGAGGGCGCGTTGGTGCAGGCGGAATCCGCGGCGGCCGTGAACCGGGCGATGGAAGGGCTGATCCGGCAGTGTCCGCAGCAGTACCTGTGGGGCTATCACCGCTACAAGAAAATGGCTGGTGCCACAGACGCAGACCGTGCCGATATGAAGGACTGACCGCGTGGCCTCTCGTCTGTTTCTGGCGCTGCTCTGGCTGGCGCACTGGCTGCCGCTGCCGCTGCTCGCCGCGCTGGGGCGCGGGGTCGGCCGGCTGCTGCATGCGTTTGCCGGCTCGCGGCGCAAGGTGGCGTTGCGCAACCTCGAAATCTGTTTCCCCGACTGGTCGGACAAAGCGCGGCAGGCGCTGGCGCGTGAGCACTTTCAGTGGCTGGGGCGCAGCATCCTGGAGCGCGGCCTGCTCTGGTACGCATCCACCGAGCGCCTGAAGCGGCTGATTCATGTCGATGGCGACGTGACGCTGGCCGAGCGCAGCCCGCGGCCGGTGATGTGGCTGGTGCCGCATTTCATGGGGCTCGACGTGGCCGGTGCCGCCACCCAGTTGTTCCAGAAGCAGCAGGTCGGCTCCATCTACCAGGCGCAGAGCGACCCGGTGATGGACGCTGCCATGCGCGCCGGTCGGCTGCGCTTCAACCAGGGCGAGGTGTTTGCGCGCAGCGATTCGGCCAAGCCGCTGATCCGCGCCATCAAGCGCGGCCATGCGTTCTTCAACCTGCCGGACATGGACTTCGGCGCGCGCGATGCCTCGTTCGTGCCATTCTTCGGTGTGCCTGCGGCCACGCTGACGGCACCGTCGCGCATGGCGCGGGCGCTGGGCATGGTGGTGCAGCCGGTGGTGGCCGACATGCTGCCTGGCGGGCAGGGCTACCGGGTGCGCTTTCTGGAGCCGTGGGCGCACTTCCCGAGCGACGACGCGCTGGCCGACACGGCTGCGATGAACCGCTGGATCGAGGCCGAGATACGGGCCAACCCGGCGCAGTATCTTTGGGTGCACAAGCGATTCAAGACCCGTCCGCCGGGCGAGGCCTCGTTCTATTGACCACCCCCAAACCTGCCGCTGCGCGTCAGGCCCCCCGAGGGGGTCAAGGAGACTTGGGAGCGGCCCGGCGTTTCCTTGAGCGTTGATAATCCAGCCATGAAACTGCGCTTCACCAAGATGCACGGCGCGGGCAACGACTTCGTCGTGCTCGACGCGACGCGCACACCGATCGACTTGAGTGCCGAGCAGTATCGGCACCTCGGTGACCGCCGCTTCGGCGTCGGTGCCGACCAGATTCTGGTTGTCGAGCGCAGCCGTACCGAAGGCATCGATTTTCGCTACCGCATCTTCAACCACAGCGGCGACGAGGTCGAGCACTGCGGCAACGGCGCGCGCTGCTTCGTGCACTTCGTGCGCGACCGGGGCCTGACCGACAAGACGCTGCTGCGCGTCGAGACCGTCAACAACGTGCTGGAGCTGCGCCTGCAATCCGATGGCCGCGTGACGGTGGACATGAACGCGCCGGTTTTCGACCTGGCGCAGGTGCCGTTCGATGCGGCCGGGTTGACGCCGCACGCGACCAACGGCTTCGAGCTGTGGTCGCTGGATGTGGGCGGTGAAGTCAGGGAGTTGGCCGTGCTGTCGATGGGCAATCCGCATGCGGTGCAGATCGTGGCCGACGTGGACACTGCGCCGGTCAGCACCGAGGGCGAATGGATGCAACGGCACGCACGTTTTCCGCGCGGCGTCAACGCCGGTTTCATGCAGGTCATCAGCCGCAACCAGGTCCGCCTGCGGGTGTTCGAGCGCGGTGCCGGCGAAACACTGGCCTGCGGCACCGGTGCCTGCGCGGCGGTGGTCGCGGGCATCCGGCTGGGCCTGCTGGATGCGCGCGTGGCCGTGGAGGCGCGCGGCGGGCGGCTCGACATCGAATGGGCAGGAATGGGTGCATCGGTGCTGATGACCGGCCCGGCAACGACGGTTTTCGAA
>JANNEI010000460.1:0-6040 GCA_031378565.1 Burkholderiales bacterium | reverse complement strand
GGTGGTGTCGCTCTTCGGGTCGCAGCCGATCAGCAGCACCTTCTTGCCCTGCTGCGCCATCATGTAGCTGAGGTTGGCCAGCGTGAAGCTCTTGCCGATGCCGCCCTTGCCGTAGATCGCGATGATCTGCGTCTCTTTGGTGACGGGCGATGTCGAGACCGGCGACGGCTCGACCGCCGCCTCGGCGCGCAGGTCCTTCATCATGAAGGTCACGGGCGCAGTCTTGGCCTGCAGCGTGTCTTGGCTCACGACAGTGCTCATCAGCAGTCTCTCCAATCCAGGGTCATCTTCAGGCAGGCCGGGTCACCGAAAGCGGTGCGGTAGGCGGCGTCGGCGGACATCGCCTCAACGCGATGGGTGATCAGGCCGTCGAGCGACAACTGGCCGGACTCGGCCATGTCGCGCACGGCAATCAGGTCGCCCGGCTGCCATTGCGCGGCAACACGGATGCGTGCTTCGCGCATGAAGGCGGGCGCAAAAATGAAGGACAGCGGCGTGTCGTAGAAGCCGGCCAGCACCACCTCGCCGCCGAGGGCCAGACGCGAAATCAAGGTGTCGAGCAGGGCTGAATCACCGCTGACATCGCAAATGCTGCGGTAGTCGCGGCGGGTGTCGGCGCTGGGGTCGATGACGGTGTAGCCGACGCCACCGGCGCGCCGGTCCGGGTTGGTTTCCCAGACCACCGGCGAGCTGCCGGCAGCCACTGCCAGCCGCGCGATCATGCGGCCCAGCACCCCGTGTCCGATAATCAGGTCGGGTTGCTGCAGGCCTGCGCCCGAGGTGGTGTGGTAGGCCGTGGCGGCCAGTGCCAGCAACACGCCTTGCTCGCCGAGCCGTTCCGAAATGCGGACGGTGCGCGCGCCGGGCAGCACGACCCGCGAGGCCGCGCCGCCGAACAGGCCGCGCACATCGCCGAAACACTTGGCACCGGGCACGAACACCCGGTCGCCCACCGTGGTGCCAGAACGCGGGCCGGCCTGCGTGACGCGGCCGACCGATTCATAGCCCGGTACCAGCGGGTAGCCCATGCCGGGAAACTGCGGCATGCGGCCGGTCCAGAGCAGGCGTTCGGTGCCGGTGCTGATGCCGCTCCATTCGATGTCGACGACCACGTCTTCGTCGGTCGGAGGCGTCAGGTCGAGCCGGCTAAGGGAAAGCTGCTCGGGCTTCTGCAACACGACTGCCAGCGCGTTCATGCCGAGTGCCTCCGAAGCTTCGGGAGGTCGTTGCCCAGACGCGCCGTCGACCTGCTGTTCGGGATGCCTGTTTTCAATCTCATCTTGAGTGTCATCGTAAACTGACTTGCAAAAGTGTCAACTGAGATTTACATCCCGAGAGTCAGGGTTTACGCGGTGCGCATCGAGCAACGAGAAGCTGCGTTTGCAGCGGCATGCGCGTCTTCAACAAACGCACCGACTCGAAGCCGGCCGCCTCCAGCATCCGGGTCAGTTCGGCCGCCGTGCGCGGGCGGCCGCGGCCCATCGCAAGCAGGTAGAAGCCGAAGTACGCGTCGCCCATCGCCTCGGCACCCGGGGTGCCGGACATTGGCTCGGCGAGCAGCAAGCTGCCATGCGCGGGCAAGGCACGGCGAACCGCTCGCAGAATGAGCATCGCGCTGGCGTCGTCGTGGTCGTGGATCACCCGCACCAGCGAGGCGATGTCTGCACCGGTGGGCAAGGCGTCGCTCAGAAAGCTGCCACCGACCGCACTGGCGCGCTGCGACAGCCCGGCAGCGGCAAAACGCTGGCGCGCCCTTTCAGCCACCGCGGGCAGGTCGAACAGCGTCAGGCGAAGCAGCGGCGCGCGCTGGGCCACGCTCACGAGGAAGGTGCCGTCACCGCCGCCGACATCCAGCAGGCACTGATGACCGCGCAGCGGGTAGGCATCCAGAATCTCGTCGGCCACCAGTGGCTGCGAGGCAGACATCAGCGCGGAATAGGTGTCGACACGGTCGTTCGCGTGTTCGGCTGGCGAGGCTGCATCGGCGGTGCCAGTGGCCTCGGCATACGGCCAGTAGCGCGCCAGCGCACCACTGCGTTCGGCGCACCCCGAGGCGCGCAGCAGCGCCACCGGATCGGCCAGATCGGCGTACAGCGCGGCGTGGTGCTCGACCATCGCGGCAACGGCGGCGTTGCCGACCATCGGCGCACCGAGTTCACCCAGGCCGTAGCGCCCTGCGCTGCGCAGCTCGACCAGGCGCAGCGAGACGGCGGCGGACAGCAGGCGCTGGGCCGCGTCGACCGGCAGGTCGAGCCGCGCGGCAAGCTGCTCCAGCGACTGCGGGCCGTCGGCAAGCAACTCGAACAGCCGCAGCCGCACACAGGCCAGCAGCACCTGCGAGTAGACGAAGCCCGCCACCAGATCGAACAGATCTCGCGCATGCCGCCGCGCCACCGGGCGGGTCAGCACGAAGGCGGCCGCACGCCGCTGGAACACCGGGCTGGCCAGCAGGCGATCACGCCACATCAGCCAGCGATCCATCCAGGCAACCCGCCGGGACATGGTCAGTTCACTGGGGACGATCGGCATGTCAGGTCTCAAGACTGCCGCGCCGCCGGGCCACCGTCATCCAGGGATCCTGACCAGGTCATCGCACATCGCCTTCGGCACCAGCCGCTCGGATTCCATGCGGACGAGCGCGCGCAATTGATCGGCACCCTTGCAGGCAGGCACGGCCTCGATCGACGCGGCCACCAGGCGGTCAAAGTGAGCGATCGCTCCTTCCAGTCCCAGCTCACCCGCTGCGCTCGGGCGCAGCAGGGCCACGTCACGCCCGATCGGCTTGCCGAGCACTCGCGGGTCGCCAACCACGTCGCGAATGTCGTCCGCCGCCTGATACGCCTCGCCCAGCCATTCGCCCAGCG
This sequence comes from Burkholderiales bacterium, assembly GCA_031378565.1. Lineage (GTDB taxonomy): Bacteria > Pseudomonadota > Gammaproteobacteria > Burkholderiales > Burkholderiaceae_C > JANYJJ01. The sequence continues at coordinate 3,176 of JANNEI010000460.1, read as the reverse complement.
CACGCCAGGGTGCCGCCGACGCACCTGCGGCTTGCGCTCCCGCCATGGTGGCGGCGGCGAACAGCGCGCCGGTTTTCGCTCGCTGGTAGTCGGCCAGCACCACCCGCGGCTCGCACTCCCAGGCCTGTCCCGCGACGATGCCGTGCGGCATGCCCACGCCGGTGGCGATGGTGGCGATCAGAGGTGCCAGCCGCTGCGGCGAGCGCGTGGCGTTCGCCGCCAGGGTCTGGAAGGCCAGCACGATCAGTGCATCGCCTGCCAGCACGGCCAGGCTTTCACCGTAGGCGTAGTGCACCGAAGCGCGGCCGCGGCGCAGCGGCGAATCGTCGAAACACGGCAGGTCGTCATGCACCAGCGAAGCACAATGCAGCAGTTCGATCGCCGAGGCCGCCGCTTCTGACAAGGTCGGGTCGTCGTCACCACAGGCCTGGGCGACCGCAAGGCACAGCTGCGGGCGGATGCGCGCACCGCCCGGGAACACCGCATGGCGGATTGCCCCCGCCAGCTTCGGCGGGCAATCCGCTGCCTCACCGGTGGAAATGGCGGTTGCGAGAGCCTGTTCGATGCGCGTAATGGGCTTCATGTAGGGCCGCCATTGCAGGCGTCGAAGGGGTGGAGAGGGTGTAATGTATGAATGTCACATCAGACTGTCACGTAGCATAGACACATGAACAGGGTGCGTCAACAACACCAGCCGCCCGGCTTGTCTCCAGGCGTGCTGACGGAACCCCGCAGATGAGCTCGAACCGGGTGATCGTGGTGGGTGCGGGCATCGGCGGGCTCACCTGCGCACTCGAACTGGCGGCGCAAGGCGTCGAGGTGCTGGTGCTCGAGCGCGCCGCGCAGCCCGGCGGCAAGATGCGCCGGGTCGAGGCGGGCGGCGCTGCGATGGACGCCGGGCCCACCGTGTTCACGATGCGCTGGGTGTTCGAGGAATTGTTCGAGGCGGTCGGCACCCGGCTGTCCGACCACCTGGCGTTGCAGCCGGTCAGCGTGCTGGCGCGCCATGCGTGGAGCGAGCGCGAGCGGCTCGACCTGTTTGCCGACGTGGCGCGCTCGGCGGACGCGATCGGCACCTTCGCAGGGGCCGAAGCGGCCCGCGGCTATCTCGACTTTTGCGCTCGCGCGCGCCACATCTACCGCACGCTGGAGCGGCCCTTTCTGCGCGGCTCGCGCCCCAACCCGCTGTCGCTGGCGGCGCGCGCGGGCCTGCGCGGCCTGCCTGACCTGATGCGCATCTCGCCGTTCGCCACGCTGTGGCAGGAACTGGGCCGGCACTTCGAAGATGCGCGGTTGCGCCAGCTGTTCGGCCGCTACGCGACCTATTGCGGCTCGTCACCGTTCACGGCGCCCGCCACGCTGATGCTGGTGGCCCATGTGGAGCAGGACGGCGTGTGGCTGGTGGAAGGCGGCATGCACCGCGTCGCACAAACGCTGGCCAGACTGGCCGAGCAACGCGGTGCCACCCTGCGCTGCGGCGCACACGTCGACGAGATCCTGGTGCGCTCGGGCCGCGCCTGCGGGGTGCGGCTGGCCAACGGTGAACAACTCGACGCGCAGGCAGTCATCTTCAACGGCGACGTGGCGGCGCTGGCCGGCGGCCACCTGGGCGCGGCGGTGAACCGCGCCACGGGGCCGCCTTCACCCGGGCGGCGCTCGCTGTCTGCGCTGACCTGGAACCTGCGCGCCCCGACCCGCGGCTTCGAGCTGGCGCGCCACACGGTATTTTTCTCGAACGACTGCGCGGGCGAGTTCCAGGACATCTTCAAGCACGCGCGCCTGCCGCGCGCACCCACCGTGTACGTGTGCGCGCAAGACCGCGGCGATGAGGGCACGCCGCCACTGAGCGGCCCCGAGCGCATGCTGTTGATCGTCAACGCGCCCGCCACCGGCGACGCCCCACCTTTCACCCCTGAGGAGTTGGCACGATGCGAAGCACAGACCTTCCGGCTGATGGCTCACTGTGGCCTGCAGATCCAGCGCAGCCACGCGGATTCGGTGATGACGACGCCGCAGGATTTCGAGCGCCTGTTTCCGGGCACGGGCGGCGCGCTGTACGGCCAGGCTTCCCACGGCTGGATGGCGTCGTTCAGCCGGCCGGGGGCGCGCAGCCGGCTGCCGGGTCTGTACCTGGCGGGGGGCTCGACGCACCCTGGGCCCGGCGTGCCGATGGCGGCGTTGTCGGGCCGTCAGGCGGCGGCGAGCCTGCTCGCGGACCTGCCGGCAGCGCGCGCCGCGGCCCGGCCTTCGACTCGCCCGTCCCACCCGGCGGCTACGTCTGGTGGTACCTCGACGCGCTGAGCGACGACGGCGAACACGGCATCACCGTCATCGCCTTCATCGGCAGCGTGTTCTCCCCGTACTACGCCTGGGCGCGCCGGCAGGGCGGCGGTGCGGCCGACCCGCTGAACCACTGCGCGGTCAACGTGGCGCTGTATGGCCGCGCGGGCCGGCGCTGGGCGATGACCGAGCGCGGGCGCGGCCAGGTGCAGCGCGAAGCGACCGCCTTGCAGATCGGCCCGAGCGCGCTGCACTGGCAGGGCGACACGCTGTCGATCCGGATCGACGAGATCACCGTGCCGTGGCCGACGCGGCTTCGCGGCGTGGTCAAGCTGCATGCGGCGCAGCGCTTCGACCACCCGGTCGCGCTGGCAGCTCAGGGCGGCCACCACTGGTGCCCGATCGCGCCGAGTGCCCGCGTCGAGGTCGACCTCGACCAGCCGGGCCTGCGCTGGTCCGGCCCGGGCTACCTCGATGCGAACCACGGCGACGCGCCGCTGGAGAGCGCCTTCCGGCGCTGGGACTGGTCGCGCTGCCACCTGTCGAACCACCGCAGCGTCGTCCTCTACGACGTCGACCGGATCGGTGCCGAGCCGTTGAGTCTGGGCCTGCAGTTCGCGGCCGACGGTTCGGTCAGCGCCATCGAGCCGCCTGCCGCAGCCGCGCTGCCGAGCACGCTGTGGCGCATCGCACGCGGCACCCGCAGCGAAGGCGGTGCGCCGGTGCGCCTGCTGCAAACGCTCACCGACGCGCCGTTCTACGCGCGCTCGTTGCTGAACACGCAACTGCTCGGCGAGCGCGTCACCGCCGTGCACGAGAGCCTGTCGCTGACGCGCTTCGACAGGCGCCTCGTGCAGGCGATGCTGCCGTTCCGCATGCCGCGCGTCACGCGCTGA
>JANNEI010000414.1:0-10318 GCA_031378565.1 Burkholderiales bacterium | reverse complement strand
AGCCAGCCGACGATGGGGCGCAGCCAGTTCGGCATGCGGCGCAGCGGCAGCCCGCCGGCGGCGCGTTCTACATTGGCCATGAACCCCTTCACCGCGCCGGCCCGCTTGCCCGCGCTGTGCGGCGTGCTGACGCGCAGCTCGTCGCCCAGCAGCGCCAGCAAATCTTCGCCGCGCTGGTTGCGCACCAGCAGCCACTGCTCGCCGGTGCCGCCCATGTAGCCCACGGTGATGTCGGCCAGCACGTTGGTGTAGTCGACGCAGGTGCGGCAGGTGAGCGGAAAGAAGTCGGGCGGCAGCCGCGAGATCGGCAACTGCAGGAACGGGATTGCCTTCACGCGGCCGTCGGTGAAGCGCAGTTCGACGTGGTAGTCGGGCCGGAATTCGAGGTAGTTGATGCTGGCCGGATCGCAGGCCAAGTCTTCGCCGATCAGCTTCAAGAAGTCGTGGAAGCGTTCGGTGGTGGTGTTGTCGGAACACGGCGTGCCGATCACCACCAGCTTCTCGAACCCGAGCTGCGATTCCAGCGCGCGCAGCGCATGCACCTGGCACGGAATGCCGATCACCGCCAGGCGCTTGAATCCGCTCGCGAGCGCCGGCTCCAGCAGTGCCAGCAGCGGCGCGTAGCCCATGCGCATGCCGCGGCACTGCGCCATGCCCGAGGCCTGCGTCACCAGCACCGGCACCGGCCGCCACGCGTCGTGCGGGTCGGGTGCCATCGTCAGCACTGCATCGACCGCACCGGTTACCAGTAGCCGCTCGGCGATGCGCGTGGTGATGCCGGTCCACTGCGCACCCTCGCGCGGGGTGCGCATGGCGGCGCGCAGCATGCGCAGGTGCGGGCCGAAGAACAGCTCGTCGGGCCGCGCCGCATCGCGCACGCGGCCATGCACGCGCTGTTCGAGTTTCGCGTAATCGGGCTGGATGAACTGGCAGGCCGTGGCGCAGCGCTTGGGCTCGCTGCTGCGCGAGATGCCGCAGTCGGTGCACAGGCTGCGCGGCACGGCGGGGTTGACGGGCACCCGCCACACCGGCGCCAGGTTTTTCAAGGGCAGGGCGGGCTGGAGAAGATCGGTGGACATCGGCAAGGGGTGCTGGCGCGGCAACAGCCAGCCGCTGTTCGATCGTAGCTGCGGCAGGGGGCAGGTTGCATGGGGACATTCCTCGGCACGGCAGCGGGCGCGTTCGACACACTGCGGGTGCCGCTTGGAAACCAGCTGGAGGCCCTGCTCGTCGCTCGCAAGGGCCCGTATTCGATTCGTGTGAATCGGCAGTGGCGCATCTGTTTTCGCTGGAAGGCCGGCAACGCGCACGACGTCGAGATCGTCGATCATCACAGACGCCGCCGGGGTCTCGCCAATGGAGTGGCACACATGCGCATCGCATGCAAGGAACCGAAGCCTCACGGCATCGCGTTTCGCTCGTCGAACGAATCAAATGCAAGCTTGACGCCACTGCCAAGTCAGATGAGCGACGCGTCGCGCACCTGGGCCACAGTGGCCAGCACATCGGCTGGCTCGGCGCGCTCGCGGTAGTCCGCTTCCACATGGGCGTAAGCGACGCGGCCATCGCGGTCGATGACGTAGGTGGCCGGCACGGGCAGTACCCAGCGGCCGTTGCCGTTCAGCATGGGCAGGTCATTGCCCACACGGCTGTAAAGCTCGATCAACTCAAGTGGCATCTCGAAGGCCACGCCAAAGGCGGTGGCCGCTTGCAACGCGGAGTCGCTGAGCACCGGGAACGCGAGCTCATTCTTAGCGGCCGTGGACATGGAGTTGTCGGGTGTTTGCGGCGACAACGCCACCAGCTCGGCCCCCATGTGTTTCAGTGCGGGCAGATGCTGCTGCCAGGCCCGCAACTCCAGGTTGCAGTAAGGGCACCAACCGCCGCGATAGAAGATCAGTACCAAGGGGCCGCGCTGCCACAGTTCTGACAAGCGAACCGGCTTGTTCAGGGCGTCCGGCAGTGTCAGATCGGGCACCCCGGCACCGACCTGCAGAGCCCTCGCCTCGATGTCGGTGGCACGAAGGTTCGCAGTGGCGGCTTCCATCATCGCCGTGCGCTCTGGTGCCGCGCGTTGCTTGAAGCCAGCCTTGAAGGCGGCCAGTTGTTCGGCCAGCGAGGTGGTCTGTTCCATGTCAGGGCTCCGATTCAGTCAATGAAGAGATTCGCTGGATATTCAGCGTTTGGCTGGCGCAGTCACGGCCAGGATCAAGCCGGCCATGGCAATCACCAGTCCGGCAACTTCGGCCCCGGCCGGTACGTGCCCGAGCACAGGCCAGGCCATCAAGGCCGCCAGCCCAGGTGCCAGCGCCGGGAAGATCGCCGCGCGTCCGGGGCCGAGCAGAGAGACCATCTTGGCGTAGGTGAACAAAGTGCCGGCACCCGCGATCACGCCCTGCACCAGCACTTCGGTCCACAAGACCTGCGGGGCAACGGCTACCAATCGGGCCGCACCGACCCAAACGAAGTAGACCGGCACGTAGGTCAATAGCGCCGACAAGGAGACCACGGCCGTGGCCAGCAGAGGGTTCAGCCGGTGCTTTCGCAGCACGATGCCAAAGCCCGCCCACAAGGTGCCTGCCGCCAGGAACATTGCGTCGCCCAACGCGGCACGCGCAGTGAAGCTGGCACCGTCCACGCCCGACAGCAGCAGCAGCCCGACCAGCACCACGGCGATGCTGGCCAGCTTGCGCGGGCTCAGTTTCTCGCCCAGCACCACCGCACTCAACACCATGCCCATCACGCTCATGGCCGTGAACGGGAACACGGCTGCGTGGCTGGGTGGTGCGAACTGAAGCGCGCTGAACATCAACAAGCCGAAAGGTGTGCCCGCCAGCAGCGCAATCAGCGCCCAGACGCGCCAGCGTGAACTGAACTGCGCCGCGTCGCGCCGCCAGGCCAGCCACAGCACCGGCAGCGTCAGCACACCGGCCACGCCAAAGCGCAGCACGGTCAGGTCGGTGGATTGCAGCCCGTGCGCGATCCCCCAGCGCGCAAACACTGTGTACAGCGCGCCGATGCTGGCTGCCAGCACCCCTACGGCCACGCCGGCCAGCAGCTTGGAGTTGTCGCTGGTGACCAGCGGCATCGACAGGGCGTGGGTGGCGGAGGTCATGGTGGGCCTTGGGGATGTTGTTGAAGCGGAACCCGGCGCGGCGCCTGGTATGGCGGCGCGCCGGCCTGGATCGGTATCGATCAGGTCGTCAGTGCCGGCGCGGCAGGGAAATCCACCGGCACCTTCGTCGTGCCATGCAGGTAGTTGGTGACCGTCTTGTCGCCGATGACGACGATGGCATCGACCAGGTTCTCCTGCGTCCAGCCGGCGGCGAAGAAAGCCTGCACCTGGGCCGGATCGGCATGGCCGCGTTCGGTGGTGATGTTCTTCACCAACTTGGCCAGCGCGTCGAGCTTGGCGTCAAACGATGCCCCGCCGCGGCGGACTTCAATGATCTGCTCGGGCGTGAAGCCCACCATGCCGCCGATGACGGTGTGCGCAGACAGGCAGTACTCGCAGCCGTTGACCTGGCTGACGACGAGGTTGATCACCTCGCGCGCCTTGCCGGTAAGGCTGCTCTTGGCGTTCTGGAAAGCCAGGTAGCTGCCCAGCGCATGCTCGGAATGCGCCAGCGTGGCGTACAGGTTGGGCACCATGCCCAGGCCCTTTTTCAGGGTGTCGAAATGGGCCTGGTTGGCGGGGGACACTTGCTCGCGGGTGGGGACGTTGATGGTGGTCATTTCAGTTCTCCGGATTGGGATGGGTTGAGAGTTGGTCGATGGAAAGAGCGCAGGGTTACTGAGCCGTGTAGCCGCCGTCGACGGCCAGGCATTGCCCCGTGAGGAAGCGCGCCTTGTCGCTGGCGAGGAAAACGATGGTCTGGGCGATCTCTTCCGGTGTGCCCGCACGGCGTGCCGGCAGGCTGGCCAGGAACCCGCTCTTGGCGTCTTCGTTGCCGCCGGTGAAGCGGTCAAGCATGTCGGTCTGGATGGGACCCGGGGCGACCGCGTTGACGCGCACGCCGGCTGCGGCACCTTCGAGCGCAGCGCTCTTGGTCAGGCCTTCGACGGCATGCTTGCTGGCCACGTAGACGGACGCACCGGCAATCCCCACCTGCCCTGCGATCGACGACAGGTTGACGATGGCGCCCCTGCCTTGTTGGAGCATGACGCGCATCTCGTGCTTCAGCGCCAGCAAAGTGCCCAGCACGTTGGTGTCGAAGGTGTTGCGGAAGTTGTCCTCGGACTGTTCGGTCAAGGGCCCGAGCTGGCCTTCGGTGCCGGCGTTGTTGACGGCGATGTCCAGCCGACCGAAGCGCTCCACGGTCTGCTCGACAAGGCTGCGCACCTCTGCTTCGACGCGCACATCGGCGCGCAGGTACTCGGCGCGCACGCCAAGGCTGCGCAGCTCGGCAGCCAGCGCGTGGCCGGCTTCGTCACGGCGGCCGGAGACGGCGACGCTGGCACCTTCGCGGGCAAAGGCCAGCGCGGTGGCGCGGCCGATGCCAGTGAGTGCGCCAGTGATCAGGACAACGGGTGGGCGGGTGTTCATGGTGGGCTCCTGGTGGTGGTGTGGGTTGCGATGGAGTGAACTGTGATTGCTGCCGCAGATTCGCACTAGACCACTCTTGGCACTAACATCCAGTCCGAAATGGAATAAGCAGGAGCACGCCGTGGACCGTCTGGCCGCCATGCAAACCTTTGTCCGCGTCGTCGAAAGCGGCAGCTTTTCGGCCGTGGCGCGGGAGTCACAAGCCACGCAGAGCGCAGTGAGCAAACAGGTGGCAGCGCTGGAGCGCGCGCTCGGTGCACGGCTGCTCAACCGCACCACACGCTCGCTGGCGCTCACCGAAGAAGGTGAGCGCTACTTCGAACAGGCGCGGCGCCTGGTGGCCGAGATCGCCGAGGCCGAAAGCGGCCTGCGCCAGGGCGAGCAGCAGTTGACGGGCTGGCTGCGCGTGGCGGCATCGGTCGGCTTCGGCCGGCTCAAGCTGCTGCCGCTGGTGAAGAGCTTTCTGGCGGCGCACCCCGGCGTGAAGATCGACCTTCGCCTGAACGACGGCTTCATCGATCTCGTCGAGCAGGGCATCGACGTGGCCGTGCGCATTGGTGAACTGTCCGACAGCAGCTTGGTGGCGCGGCGCATCGGCACCACGAAGCGGGTTCTGATCGCCAGCAGGAAGTACCTGCGTTCATTGCCAAAAGGCCGCAAGGCTCCGCGTCTGCCCGAGGACCTGCTGCAGCACAACTGCATCGTCTACACCGAGCTGGCCACCCAGAATGCCTGGACCTTCACCGCCGGACCGGGTGCGCCGGTGGAGGTCGGCACGGTGGTCACCGTTCGTGCCCAGGGCAACCTGCAGACCAACAGCAGCGAGGTGGTGCGGGCCGCGGTGCTTTCCGGCATGGGCATCGGCTTTTCGCCGACCTGGCTGTTCGAAGACGAGATGGCGAAGGGCGATCTTCAAGTGCAGTTGCCGGACTGGCCCGCGCAATCGATGCCTGTGCACCTGGTCAGCCCAAGCCAGCGGCGGCAGTCTGCAAAGGTCAGGGCTTTCTCAGATCACCTGGTTGCGGCGGGGGAGTAGCACGCCGCATCAACAGATCAACAGGGCGTTGACTGCACTCGACCTGGCCGCCACGCGGGCAATGGATTTGCGGGTCGAGAAGTGCTGTTGGCAGGCACTTGCTGAAGGCCGCAAGCCGACGCAAATGGCCGTCGAGCTCGCGCTGGCTGCGGCATCGAGGCACGCCGAGCAGCAAGTTGCTGCGGGCACGTGGCCGCGCACTGCGGTTTACCGCCTTGCAGCCATCCCTCGCGGTGACCGGCCGCATGGCCCGCCACCCCCCAACGCGTGGCCCCAATGGGGGATGTTTTAACCGGCTGCCTGGACGAGACTTCGGTCCGGCATCGACGACCCGCTTGGCGGTGCCTCCCAGGCCGAGTCAACGCCACCGCCACCATCATGAAGCTGCGCCACCACTACCTGCTCGTCTCGCTGCTCGCCCTCATCGCTGCGGGTGTCCTGTGCCTTGCTGCGCCGTCGCCGACAGGCGGGCCGGTTGTCCCGCTGGGGCTGGTGGCCAGTGCAGATGCGGCGGACGCGAGCCTCGACACCGTCCACCTGGGAGTCACCGCATGAGCAGCGTCACCTCGGCCCGTGCCTTCTGGCCGTGCGGCCCGTCGATCACGCCGACGCGCATCCCCGGACTGTTGGCCGCCTTGCGGCGTGCATGGCATCTGGCATGGGCAACCTTGCACCGGTCCTGAGCAGCCCCTCCCTCGCACGGCGCACAACGGCTTGCAAACCGTTGTCGTTCGATGCGCTCGGCGCATGCGCCTTGAAAGCCCCGCCTCACCCCCCGCCCTCTCCCCAAAGGGGCGAGGGAGCAATACGAACGCCTCACGCCTCGACCGACAACCCCAGCAACGCCGGGTCGCCGCGCCCCAGCCTCACGATCACCGGCGCGTCACCGCCGAGGTCGATCACGGTGGTGGGTTGGCGGGCGCAGGCACCGGCGTCGACGACGGCCTGCACTTGATTCCCGAAGCGCTCGCGAATCTCGTCGGGGTCGTTCATCGGTTCGGTCTCGCCGGGGGCGATCAGCGTGGTCGCCAGCAGCGGCTGTCCGAACACGGTCAACAGGTCTTGCAGCACCTTGTGGTCGGGCACGCGCAGGCCGATGGTTCGGCGTGACGGGTGCGACAAGCGGCGCGGCACTTCCTTGGTCGCCTCCAGAATGAAGGTGAACGGCCCCGGCGTGCCGAGCTTGAGCAGGCGGTACTGCTTGTTGTCGACGCGCGCATAGCTGGCCAGTTCGCTCAGGTCGCGGCACAGCAGGGTGAGGTGGTGCTTGTCGTCGACGCCGCGAATGCGCCGCAGTTTTTCAGCCGCCGCCTTGTCGTCCAGGTGGCACACCAGCGCGTAGCTCGAATCGGTGGGCACGGCCGCAATGCCGCCGTCGTGCAGGATCTGCGCCGCCTGTTTCAGCAAGCGCTGTTGCGGGTTGTCGGGGTGGACTTCGAAGGATTGGGACATGGTGGGCTGAGCGTGACAGACGGCACCGGTTCGGAAGCATCCTTCGATACCTCAGGACGAACGGAGCAGTGCCACGGAAGGGGTGATTTCGCGCGAGGACACTGAACCCAAAGCGCGGCTTGGTGCCTCAGGCGGGTCGCTGCACCCGCCCGTCCAACGCTTCCCACACCGGCGTCAGCTTGCCCGGAAGGTCGGGCAGGCTGCCCAGGTCGGTGCGGCTTTCTTCGGGGCTGTGAAAGTCGCTGCCGCGTGAGGCGAGCAGGCCGAACTCCAGCGCCATCGCGGTGTACTTCACGTAGTCGGAGGTGGTGTGGCTGCCGGTGACCACTTCCACGCCGCGTCCGCCGTGCACCAGGAACTCGCTGAACAGCGCGTACTCCTCGGACGCGGTGAACTTGTAGCGCCCCGGGTGGGCGATCACCGCCAGGCCGCCGGCTTGCCTGATCCAGCCCACCGCGCTGCCCAGCGAGGCCCAGCGGTGCGGCACGTAGCCCGGCCGGCCTTCGACCAGGTACTTGCGGAACACCGCGTACGTGTCCAGGCAGACGCCGGTGTCGACCAGAAAACGGGCGAAGTGCGTGCGGGCGATCAACTCGGGGTTGCCGGCGTACTTCAACGCGCCTTCGTACGCGCCCTTGATGCCGACCTTGGCCAGCCCGTCGGCCATCTCCTGCGCGCGCTGGTCGCGCCCGCCGCGCGTGCTGGCCAGGCCGGCCTGCAGCGCTTCGTTGTCGGCGTCGAAACCCAGGCCGACGATGTGCACCGTGACGCCGGCAAAGGTGACCGAGATTTCGGTGCCGGTGAGGTAGGGCAGGCCGAGTGCCAGTGCGGCATCGCGAGCCCGTTGCTGGCCGCCGATTTCATCGTGGTCGGTCAGCGCCCACAACTCGACGCCGTTGGCCTTGGCTCGCGCCGCGAGGGCTTCGGGTTCAAGGGTGCCGTCGGAGACGACGGAGTGGCAATGCAGATCGGCGTTGAGTAGATTCACCCGCGTAGTTTAGGTTGCGACGAGACGCCCTCGGTCGGCAGGGGCAAGCCCGTGAACGTGGCAGCGAGGCGCGTCTTCACTGCGCACTCTCGACGATCATCTGCAGCCGCTGCCGGCCGTTGTATTCGTCCACGCTGAGCCGATACGCCAGCGTCACGGTGGCGGGCAGCGAATCGCTGTGGCCGAACCAGATCGCGTCGCGCAGCGTGCCTGCATGCTTCACCGTCAGCTTCAGATGCTTGTCGCCGACCAGCCGCTGCGACACCACCTGCACCTCGTCGCTGAACAGCGGCGGCTCGAAGGCCTGGCCCCACACCTGCGCGTCGAGCGCCAGCACGGTTTCGACATTGAAGTATTCCAGCGGCAGCGGCCCGTCGCTGAGCAGCTTGCGCTGCAGCGTGGCGGCGTCCAGCCACTCCAGCGCCACGCGCTGGAAGGCCTGGTCGAAGGTGTCGAAATCGGCCTCGGCCACGGTGCAACCCGCGGCCATCGCGTGGCCGCCGAACTTCTTCAGCACGCCCGCGTGGCGCTTGCTGACCAGGTCGAGCGCGTCGCGCAGATGAAAGCCGTTGATCGAGCGGCCCGAGCCCTTCAGCATGCCGTCCTGCCCCATTGCGAAGACGAAGGTCGGCCGGTGCAGCTTGTCTTTCAGGCGCGACGCGATGATGCCCACCACGCCCTCGTGAAAGTTGCGGTCGTAGAGAGCCAGCGCCGGCGGCGGCCCGACTGAGTTCTGTGCGCTCTGTGCGTGCTGCGCGTTGTTCAGCAGCACCTCCAGCTGCGCCTCTGCCGCTTCGCGCATGCCGCCTTCGACCTCGCGGCGTTCTCGGTTGATGGCGTCCAGCGTCTTGGCCAACTCGGCTGCGCGAACGGTGTCGTCGGTCAGCAGGCATTCGATGCCCAGCGTCATGTCCGACAGGCGGCCGGCGGCGTTGATGCGCGGGCCCAGCGCGAAGCCGAAATCGAAGCCGCTGGCGCGCCGCGGATCGCGGCCGGCGGCGCTGAACAACGCGGCCACGCCGGGCTGCATCTTGCCGGCGCGAATGCGCTTCAAGCCCTGTGCCACCAGGCGGCGGTTGTTGGCGTCCAGCTTCACCACATCGGCCACCGTGCCCAGCGCCACCAGGTCCAGCAGCGTGTCCAGGCGCGGCTGCGTTTGCGGCGTGAACAGGCCGCGTTCGCGCAGTTCGCTGCGCAGTGCCAGCAGCACGTAGAACATCACGCCGACGCCCGCCAGGTTCTTGCTCGTGAAGCCGCAGCCGGGCTGGTTCGGATTCACGATCACATTCGCGTCTGGCAGCACCACCACGTCGTCCTGCAAGGCCGGCAGGTGGTGGTCGGTCACCAGCACCGCGAGGCCGCTGGCGCGGGCATGCGCCACGCCGGCCAGGCTGGCGATGCCGTTGTCAACGGTCAGCAGCAGATCGGGCTTCTGGCGCAAGGCCAGTTCGACGATGGCGGGGGTCAGGCCGTAGCCGTGAATGGCGCGGTCAGGCACCACATACGCCAGCGTGTCGGCCCCGGCACCCAGCAGCTTGAGCCCGCGCAGCGCCACGGCGCAGGCGGTGGCACCGTCGCAGTCGTAGTCGGCCACCACGCACATGCGCTGCTGCTTGGCGATGGCATCGGCCAGCATGCGGGCCGCGGCTTGCGTGCCCAGCAAATCGGTGGGCGGCAGCAGACGGGCCAGGGCGTCGTCCAGGTCGTCGGCGCTGCGCATACCGCGCGCGGCGAACATGCGCGCCAGCAGCGGGTGCACGCCGGCTTGTTCGAGAGCCCATACGGCGCGCGGCGGCACGTCGCGCAGGGTGATGGCAGGTTCGTTCACAGGCGCTCCAGAGTCGGCGCGACGGCGCTCTCACGCCAGCCGCGGCTGAAGCGCTGCCACAGCGTGCGCGGCAAGGTTTCGAAGCGTTGTGCCAAGCGTTCGCCGCACAGCGTCAGCGTCACCGGTTCGGCTTGTTCGGCGCGCGCCAGCAAGGCGGCGATCGCACCTGCGTCCAGCGCGCGCCACGCGTCGGCCCAGCCCGCCCAGTCGTCGGCCAGCAAGGGCGCGCGCAAGCTGTCGTCGGTGTGGATCGCCGCCGCGTTGTTCGGTGTCTGATGCACACCGCAGCCGCTCAGCCAGAACGAGTTGACCGGCAACTCGCCACGCGCCTCGCGCTCGTCGTGCAGCGGGTGCGTGTAGAGCAGCATCTGTACCTCGCTTTGCAGCCGGCGCACGCTGCGGGCCTGCGGCGTGTTGGGCATCCACAGGTCCACGTTGCGGCCGATCACGCGGTCGGGCGAGGCGCAA
>JANNEI010000390.1:0-1979 GCA_031378565.1 Burkholderiales bacterium | reverse complement strand
ACAGCGCCGAGCAGCAAGCCCGCCTGCAGCCGCCAGGCAGGTGGGTGCGGCGAACGCGACGCTTGCGCGGCCGCGTTGGGGCGGGCGTAGGAGCCGCCGTGGTTGACTGCGGCGGGCGCTGCCGAGGCGGCGCTGTCAGAGCGCAGCGAACCGAGTGGGAAGGTCATTCCCGCATTGTGGCCGAAGCGATCAGCCGAGCTTTTCCTTGATGATCACCGAACCGTTTTCTTGTGTTTCAACGATGCCTCGCTCTTCCAGATCCTTCATCACGCGGCTGACCATTTCGCGCGATGCGCCCACCACCTTGGCCAGGTCCTGTCGCGACACCTTGTTGCGGATGATCGTCACGTCACCCTGGACTTCGGACATGTCCAGCAGGGTGCGTGCGACGCGGCCATAAACGTCCAGCAGCGCGAGCGACTCGATCTGCCGGTCGGCATTGCGCAGGCGCTGCACGAGGCCGCGCATGATGGCGTAGGACAGGCTGGAGTTTTCCGGCAGGCAGCGCGCAAATTCGGTGCGGCCGAGGATCAGCATGTCGGTCTGCACCTCGGCCCGCACGGTGGCCGAATGCGGTTCGTTGTCGATCAGGCTCATCTCGCCCACGTAGTCGCCGGGTTGCAGCACCGCCAGGATGACCTCGCGACCGCGCGAATCGGACGTCAGCACGCGCGCCCGGCCGGTCAGCAAGATGAACAGCGCGTTCGACTTGCGCATGTGCTCGACGATGATTTCACCGCGGCGAAAGCGCCGCTTGACGACGCTATCGGCAATGCCTTGGGCCTGGTCGTTGGTGAGCATCGAGAACAAGGGCACACGGCGGATCAGGTCGAGGTTCGAGAGCATTGCCATACAGGATCTCCTTTGAATTGATCGATTCGAAACCGTGCAGAGTTCACGCGGCATCAATTTTCGATATTGTCACCATTGCAAGCATTGACGCCACCGGGAATCAACCCCATGGCAGACTTCTCACAGATCCACCCGAAACCTGTCCCATGAGCACGACAACCCAACACGCCAAAGTCCTGATCCTCGGCTCCGGCCCAGCCGGGTACAGCGCGGCCATCTATGCGGCGCGCGCCAACCTGAAACCGATGCTGGTCACCGGCATCGCGCAGGGTGGCCAACTGATGACCACCACCGACGTTGACAACTGGCCTGCCGACGTCGACGGCGTGCAGGGCCCCGAGTTGATGGAACGTTTTCAAAAGCATGCCGAGCGCTTCAACACCCAGATCGTTTTCGACCACATCAACCAGGTCGATCTGTCCAGGCGCCCGTTCACGCTCAAGGGCGACTCGGGCGGCTACACCTGCGACGCGCTGATCCTGGCCACAGGTGCCAGCGCCAAATACATCGGGCTGCCGTCCGAAGAAGCCTTCATGGGCCGCGGCGTGAGCGGCTGTGCCACCTGCGACGGTTTCTTCTACCGCGAGCAGGACGTTTGCGTGGTCGGCGGCGGCAACACCGCAGTGGAAGAAGCGCTGTACCTGTCCAACATCGCGAGCAAGGTGCACCTGGTTCACCGCCGCGACAAGTTTCGAGCCGAAGCGATCCTGGTGGACAAACTGATGGACAAGGTGGCCAGCGGCAAGATGGAACTGCACCTGTGGAACACGCTGGACGAAGTGCTGGGCGACAAGAGCGGCGTGACCGGCGTGCGCCTGAAAAGCACGCGCGACGGCAGCACCTCGGAACTGGCGCTGAAGGGTTGCTTCATCGCCATCGGCCACCAGCCCAATACCGACATCTTCAAGGGCCAGCTGGAGATGAAAGACGGCTACATCATCACGCGCAGCGGGCTCAACGGGCTGGCCACGATGACCAGCGTGGCGGGCGTGTTCGCGGCCGGCGACGTGCAGGACCACGTCTACCGCCAGGCCATCACCAGCGCAGGCACCGGCTGCATGGCCGCGCTGGACGCGCAGCGCTTCCTGGAAACCTGAGCGCCAACTGATGCGCCCCCAGGCCGACGA
>JANNEI010000387.1:0-9709 GCA_031378565.1 Burkholderiales bacterium | reverse complement strand
CACCCCCAGCAGCAGCACATGCACCCCATCGGCGGTGCTGCGGATGTCGGAGATAAGCAGGATCGTGGCCACCACCACGATGGCGATGGCCACCACCGCCAGGCCCAGCGTGCGGCCGATGCGTGCGACTTCCTTTTCCAGCGGCGTCGGCACCTCGGCGGTGGCCTCCAGCAGCGCCGCAACGTGGCCCATCTGGGTGGCCATGCCGGTGGCCGTCACCACCGCGCGGCCCGTGCCCTGCGCCACCGCAGTGCCCTTGAAGACCATGTCGAGCTGGTCGCCCAGGGCAGCCGGCCTGGACAGCGTGGCTGTGGCCTTGAGCACGGCTTCGCTCTCACCCGTCAGCGCGGCCTCCTGCACGCGCAGGGTCGTGGCCTGGAGCAGGCGAGCATCGGCGCCAACGGCGTCGCCCTCGGCCAGTACGAGCACATCGCCGCGCACCAGCTCGGCGCTGGGCACGCGCTGCGGCCTGCCGTCGCGCAGCACGGCTGCGGTGGCCGCCGTCATCTTGGCCAGCGCTGCCACCGCGTTCTCGGCCTTCGCCTCCTGCACATGGCCGATCACGCCATTGAGCAACACGACAGCGGCGATGACGATCGCGTCCACCGGCCAGCCCGCCCTGCTTTCCACCCACCAGGCAACCAGCGCCACGACCACCGCCGCCAGCAGCAGGTAGATCAGCGGGTCCTGAAACTGCGCCAGCACACGCCGCCAGGCGGGGGCGCGCGGGGCCGTACGCAGTTCATTGGGTCCGTTCTGAGCCAGACGGCGCGCGGCTTCCTGTGCGCTGAGGCCGGTTTCGACATCCACTGCGAGGCCGGCAGCCACCGCTTCGGTCTCCATCACCGACGCATCGCCGAAGTCGCGAGGGCTGTCGGCCGCCGCTGCCGTTACTTCTGCCGTCACGCGAGCAAAGCCCACGTATGATGAGCGATCTGCTCGTCTTCCTGCGAGGCCAGCACATGCACGCGGCAGCGCGACGCGCCGTCGTGGATGGCGCCCGATGGATCGCCCGCCGTGCCGTTGCGCGATGCGTCGAGGGTGATGCCCATCCACGACAGGCCTTTGCAGATCTCAGTGCGCACCAACACGTCGTTCTCACCAATGCCGCCGGTGAAGACGAGCATGTCCACGCCATCAAGCACGGTGATCATCGCTGCGATCTGCTTGCGCACGGAAGTGGAGAACATCTCAATCGCAAGCCGTGCATTGACGTTTGACGCAGCGGCCTCGTGCAAACGCCGCATGTCGCTGCTGACGCCCGAGACGCCGAGCAGGCCGGCCTGGTGATCAACCAGGGCTTCGAGCCTGGCGGCATCCCACTTCTTCTCGCGCAGCAGGTACACCAGCACACCGGGGTCGAGATCGCCGCTGCGCGTGCCCATGATGACGCCGCCGCTGGGCGTCAAGCCCATGCTGGTGTCTATTGATCGGCCCGCCTTCACCGCCGTGATGCTGGCGCCGTTGCCGAGGTGGGCAATGACCAGGCGCTCGGGCAACTGCACCGACGACTGATTCGGCAGATCGGGCCCGAGTTGCCGCACGATCGATTCGAGCGACAGGCCGTGGAATCCGTAGCGCTGGATGCCCTCTGCCTGCAGTTCCCTTGCGACAGGCAGCACCCGGGCCGCATCCGGCAGGCCGGCATGAAACTGGGTGTCGAAGCACGCCACTTGGGGGACGCCGGGGAATTGCGCTTGGGCGAAGCGGACGACCGCCAGTGCAGCGGGTGTGTGCAGCGGCGCGAAGGCCGCCGCGGCTTGCAGTTGCCGCAGCACCGCATCGTCGATGCGGCAATGCTGGCGCAGCGCAGGCCCGCCGTGCACGATGCGGTGCCCGATGGCGTCGGGTGGCGGCATCCCGGCCGCTGCCAGAACGCTGGCGACACGGTTGATTGCGTCCGGATGGTCAGCCGTGGCAACCGTCGAAACCGTCGAATCCGTGGGGAGGGTCTCGCCGAACAACTTTTCGGCCCCTGCCGAATCGACGCGGTACAGGCCGAACTTGAGCGACGACGAGCCGCTGTTCAGCGCCAGGATGTTGCGTGCACTCACGACCGCTTCTCAACGCGTCCAGCGCCAGCCCAGTATTTCCGGCATGTCGTCGCCATGCTCGCCGATGTAGAGCTTGTGTCGTTGCATGGTCGCATCGAAGCGGGCGGTCTCCGCGGCGACCCGGCCTGCCAGCCTCGGGATGCGCCGGATCGCATCCAGCGCCAATTGATAGCGGTCCAGGTTGTTCAGCACCACCATGTCGAACGGCGTTGTGGTGGTGCCCTCTTCCTTGTAGCCGCGCACGTGAATGTTGTCGTGATTGCGCCGCCGGTAGGTCAGCTTGTGAATGATCGCCGCGTAACCGTGGAACGCGAAGATCACCGGCTTGTCGGTCGTGAACAGGGCATCGAACTCGTGGTCTGCCAGGCCGTGGGGATGCTCGGACGGGGGCTGCAACACCATCAGGTCGACGACGTTGACGAAGCGGATGCGGATGTCAGGCACGTACACGCGCAGCAAGGTCACGGCGGCCAGCGCCTCCAGCGTCGGCACGTCGCCGGCACAGGCCATCACGACATCGGGCTCGTCGGTGTCATCACCCGCGTCGTTGCTCGCCCAGGCCCAGACGCCCGCGCCCGCGGCGCAGTGGCGCACGGCCGCGTCCATGTCCAGCCACTGCGGCGCAGGCTGCTTGCCGGCGATGATCAGGTTGACGTAGTTGCGGCTGCGCAAGCAGTGGTCGGCCACCGACAGCAGGGTGTTGGCATCGGGCGGCAAATAGACGCGAACAACATCGGCCTTCTTGCTGGCCACGTGGTCGATGAAGCCGGGATCCTGGTGCGAAAACCCGTTGTGATCCTGCCGCCAGACGTGCGAGGTGAGCAGGTAGTTCAGCGACGCGATGGGCTTGCGCCAGGGAATCTGGTTGCACACCTTCAGCCACTTGGCGTGCTGGTTGAACATCGAATCGACGATGTGGATGAAGGCTTCGTAGCACGAGAACAGGCCGTGTCGTCCGGTGAGCAGGTAGCCTTCGAGCCAGCCTTCGCACAGGTGCTCGCTCAGCACTTCCATCACGCGGCCGTTGGCGCTGAGGTGGTTGTCGCCGTCCTGCACGCCGTCCAGCCACACCTTGCCGGACACCTCGAACACGGCATCCAGTCGGTTCGACGCGGTTTCGTCCGGGCCGAAGATGCGGAAGTTGGCCGCACTCAGGTTGAGCTTCATCACGTCGCGCAAAAACGTGCCCAGCACCCGCGTCGCTTCCGCTTCGACGCCACCGGGCGCGGGCACCGCCACCGCGTAGTCACGGAAGGCGGGCATGGCCAGCGGCTGCAACACCGCCCCGCCATTGGCGTGCGGGTTGCAGCCCATGCGGCGCTGGCCGGTCGGCGCGAGCGCGGCCAGCGCATCGATGAACCGGCCGCGCTCGTCGAACAGTTCCTCGGGCCGGTAACTCTTGAGCCAGTCTTCGAGCTGCTGCACATGCCCCGGCGTCTTGAACTCGGCGATCGGCACCTGGTGCGAGCGCCAGTTGCCTTCGACCGGCTTGCCATCGACCGTCTTCGGCCCGGTCCAGCCCTTGGGGGTGCGCAGGACGATCATCGGCCAGCGTGGGCGCAGCGCCTGCGGCGACTTTGAAAGGTCGAGCGATCGTGCCTCACGTTGAATATTGTGAATCTGCGCCAGCACTGCATCCAGCGTGCCGGCCAGCGCCTGGTGCACCAGCGCCGGGTCGTCGCCCTCGACGAAATGCGGCTCGTGACCGTAGCCGCGCATCAGATCGGTCAGCTCCTCCCGGCTGATGCGCGCCAGCACCGTCGGGTTGGCGATCTTGTAGCCGTTGAGGTGCAGGATCGGCAGCACCGCGCCGTCGCGCGCGGGGTTGAGGAACTTGTTGGAATGCCAGCTCGCCGCCAGCGCGCCGGTCTCGGCCTCGCCGTCACCGACGATGCAGGCGACGATGAGGTCGGGGTTGTCGAACGCCGCTCCGTACGCGTGGGCCAATGAGTAGCCCAACTCGCCGCCTTCATGAATCGAGCCCGGCACTTCGGGCGACACGTGGCTGGGAATGCCGTGCGGCCACGAGAACTGGCGAAACAGCCGCTGCAGGCCGCCGCGGTTGCGTTCGATGGCCGGGTAGTGCTCGGTGTACGAGCCCTCCAGATAGCTGTGCGCCACGATGCCCGGCCCACCGTGCCCGGGGCCGATGATGTACATCAGGTTCAGCTCGTTCTTCTTGATCAGCCGGTTCAGGTGGACGTAGAGAAGGTTCAGGCCCGGAGTCGTTCCCCAATGCCCCAGCAGGCGCGGCTTGATGTGCTCGAGCTTGAGCGGGGATTCGAGAAGCGCGTTGTCTTGCAGATAGATCTGCCCCACCGACAAGTAGTTGGCCGCACGCCAGTAAGCGTTCATCTGCTGGAGCAGGTCGGGTGACAGGGGATCAGGCATCAGGTTCTCCGAGTGAGATTTGAGGGCGTGCGCTTGGCTCATCCCGTCATGGGTGCCCGTTGGACAGCGCCGCATCGACGATGGCTTGCGCTTCGCTCACGATGCGTTGCAGGTGCGCGGCGCCGGTGAAACTCTCGGCGTAGATCTTGTAGATGTTCTCGGTGCCGGAGGGCCGCGCGGCGAACCAGCCATTGGCGGTGTTGACCTTGATGCCGCCGATGGGTTCACCGTTTCCCGGGGCGTGGCTGAGGATGCTCTCGATGCCTTCCCCGGCCAGTGTTGTCGAGGCGATCTGCTGTGGGGTGAGCGCCGCCAGTCGCTTCTTCTGCTGCGCCGTCGCAGGGGCCTCCACCCGGCATGCCACCGGGCTGCCGAATTCATCGGCCAAGGCCGCGTACCGCTGAGCGGGGTCGCGGCCGGTGCGCGCGGTGATCTCGGCCGAAAGCAGCGCGGCCGCGATGCCGTCCTTGTCGGTCGTCCAGACCGTTCCGTCGCGCCGCAGGAA
The DNA here is from genome assembly GCA_031378565.1 of Burkholderiales bacterium. Classification (GTDB taxonomy): domain Bacteria; phylum Pseudomonadota; class Gammaproteobacteria; order Burkholderiales; family Burkholderiaceae_C; genus JANYJJ01. The sequence continues at coordinate 4,759 of JANNEI010000387.1, read as the reverse complement.
TGTGGCCCCGGCGCTTTCTTCGCCGGCAAAGCCGAGCGCCCCGCTTTGCAGACCGTCGGCAAACCACTTGAAGCCGACCGGCGTCTCGACCAGGCGGCGACCGAGCCTGGCCGTGAGCCGGTCGATCAGCCGGCTGCTGACGACGGTCTTGCCGACTGCCGACGACGGTGTCCAATCCGGCCGGTGCCGGAACAGGAAGTCGATGCCCGCCGCGAGGTAGTGGTCAGGTGCCAGCAAGCCGGCACCGGGCGTGACGATGCCGTGGCGGTCGTGGTCGGTGTCGCAGGCGAAGGCGATCTCGAAGCGATCCTTCATGCCCTGCAGGCGCTGCATCGCGTACTTCGACGACGGGTCCATGCGGATCTTGCCGTCCCAGTCGAGCGGCATGAAGGAAAAGGTCGGGTCGACGGTGTCGCTGACGACCGTCAGGTCGAGGCGGTAGCGCTCGGCAATGGCCGACCAGTAGTGGACTCCGGCACCGCCCAGGGGGTCCACCCCCATCCGCACCTTTGCTTCGCGGATCACGTCCATGTCGATCACCCCGCCGAGGTCAGCGACGTAGGTGTTCAGAAAGTCGTGGCGGTGCGTGGTTGCGGCTTGCAGGGCTTGGGCGTGCGAGATGCGCTTCACGCCGTCAAGCTGCGCTTCGAGCAGGCGATTCGCCTCGGCTTCGATCCAGGTCGTGATCTCCTGGCCTGCCGGCCCGCCATGCGGCGGGTTGTACTTGAAGCCGCCATCGCGCGGCGGGTTGTGCGAGGGCGTCACGACGATGCCGTCGGCCAGGCCGATGTCATTCGGTGGGATGCGCCCGCGGTTGTGGCCGAGGATCGCGTGTGACACCGCGGGCGTCGGCGTGGTCTCGTCGTTCATCGCCAGCATCACATCGACGCCGTTGGCGGCCAGCACTTCGAGCGCGCTGCCGCAGGCGGGTGCCGACAGCGCATGCGTGTCGATGCCCATGAACAGCGGCCCGCCGATGCCGTGGGCCTTGCGGTGATGGCAGATCGCCTGCGTGATCGCGAGCACATGCCACTCGTTGAAGGAGCGGTCGAACGCCGAGCCGCGATGGCCCGAGGTGCCGAAGGCCACGCGCTGCGCCGCGACGCCCGGGTCGGGCACGTCCGAGTGGTAGGCCCAGACGAGCTTGCCCACATCGACGAGCATCGAGGCCGGGGCCGGTTGGCCGGCAAGCGGATGGATCTGGGTGGCCATGGCGTCAACCCCCGTCTGAATGCGGCACCCGATGCCGGTCGTCGGTCTTCACGCCGCAGTGATCACGGGTCAGTTGCACGAACTTCTCGCGCATCGGCTGAACCTGTCGGCAACATCCGAGTGCCGGTGATCGAACGGCAGCGGGTCCAGCCACCTGGCGTCGCCGAGGATCATTTCGAACGCGCCGGTGCGGGTTGCGAACGCTTCTCCCGGATGCGCGCCATCAGCCCACTCCACGATTTCGCAAACGCCTGTACCCCCTCGTGCTGAAGCCGCGCGGCCAGAGCTTCGGTATCGACGCCTGCGCGCCTGAACGCCTCGACCACCGCGTCGGCATCGCCACCGTCGGCGGGCAGGGCCGCGCCGACTGTCCCGTGGTCGGCGAAGGCGAGCAGCGTTTTCTCGGGAAGGGTGTTGATCGTCTGCGGCGCGGCAAGGGCTTCAACGTACAACGTGTCGGATGTCGCGGGGTCTTTGGTGCCGGTGCTGGCCCAGAGCAGGCGCTGCGGCCGGGCTCCGGCGGCGGCCAGGCGTTGCCAGCGTCCGGAGTCGAACAGATCTCGACAGGCCCGGTACGACTGCTGGGCGATGGCGATGCCGAGGCGGTTGCGCAGTTGCGGTGGAAGACCCTCATTCACCGCGACATCCCAGCGGCTGACGAAAAGCGACGCGACAGATTCGACGCTCGGGTCGCGGCCTGATGCGATGCGACGCTCGATGCCGCGCAGATACGCCTGCGCGGCTGCGACGTAATGTTCACGCGAGAACAGCAAGGTGACGTTGATCGGTACACCGTCGAAGATTGACTGCTCGATGGCCGCAATGCCCTCGGGTGTGCCTGGGATCTTGATGAAAAGATTCGGGCGTGACGCGCGCGCATGCAGTTGCGCAGCCGCCTGGATGGTTCCAGCGGTGTCGTTCGCGAGCAGTGGCGAAACCTCGAGCGAAACCCAGCCGTCACGACCCAGGCTTGAATCGACGCTTGCATCAAACATCGGCCGGAACAGGTCGGCGGCCTGCGTCAGGTCTTCCAGCGCGAGCGCGAAAAAGATGTCTTCGTCGGATTGGCCTCGGGCAGCCAGCGTCTGGATGGACTCGTCGTAGAGCGCATCGCCGCCGATCGCGTGGTCGAAGATCGTTGGATTGGAGGTCAGCCCGGTCACCGAGAATTCGGCGATGTAGCGCGCCAGCGTTCCGCTTTTCAGCAACGCGCGGCTTACGTTGTCGAGCCACAGGCGTTGCCCCAGGTCGTGGAGCTTGCGGGTGTTGAGGTTCATCATCATCTCTCCAGTGATGTGAGCGAATGCAGAGCGGGGGCCGACGTCGACAACGTGGCTGCTGCACCGCGCCGGGCATCTCCCGATGAGCATGAACGCGCGACAACGCGTGCGTCTGTGCGCTAGCCCACTCAGCGCGCCGGTGAAGCCCCAGATTGGTGAGTACCGGCGGTGATCGACATGCCCATCGCAGTGAACAAGGCAAGTTGCCAGCCACTCGCTGCCACGATCCAGCGGCGGCTGCTCGGGACAAGCCGCCACGGCGGCCGGTGAAGCATTCACCACAGACGCTGCTTCAGTACTTTTCACGTACAGCCAAGAAAAAAGCACTTGGCGCTGCCGCCAAGTGCTTGTTCTTCCTACCGACTGTCCTTGCGGAAATTTGGTAGGCGCGAATGGACTCGAACCATCGACCCCCACCATGTCAAGGTGGTGCTCTAACCAGCTGAGCTACGCGCCTGCTTAGCCTCGAATTGTAGCAGCGGCCAAGTGACCAATCGCAGGCCTCACTTGCGTCTGGCGGAGCGCACGCCGTCCACCTGCGCCACCCGTCCCAGCACGTGGCCGAGCCGGGCGGCATCGGCCACCTCGACGGTGAAGGTCATCCAGGCGGTGCCGCCGCGCAGGTCTTTCACCGACTGCGTCTTGACGCCGCTGACGTTCATCTTGTCCTTGGCGAACACCTCGGAGATGTCGCGCAACAGGCCCTGCCGGTCGGCGGCTTCGACGATCACGTCCACCGGGTACAGCGCGCTGCCCTCGGAACGCGGGCGGCCCCAGGTGACGGCAATCAGACGCTCGGGCGCGCGCTTGGCCAACTCGCGGAAGTTGCTGCAATCGACCCGGTGAATGGCCACGCCCTTGCCGCGCGTGACATAGCCGCCGATCGCGTCGGGCGGGGCAGGCCGGCAGCAACGCGCCAGGCTGGTCATCAACGACTCCACGCCCACCACCAGCACGCCGCCCTGCGGCAGTTCGCTGTCTGACCGCGGGCGGCGCAGCGCAATCACTTCGTCGGCGGTCGGCGCGGGCTCGGCGGGGCGCAACAGGGTTTCGATGTTGCGCAGCGAAAACTCGTCCTTGCCAACCACCTCGAACAGGTCGTCGGCGTGGCGGAAGCCCAGCTGCCCCGCCAGCACGTCGAGCTTGATCGCGGTCTTGCCTTCGCGTTGCAGCAGCTTCTCGACCGCCTCGCGACCACGCGCAATCGTCTGCGCCTGCGCCAGCAGGTTGAACCAGCCGCGCACCTTGGCCTTGGAGCGCGCGCTCTTCAGGTAACCCAGCTCGGCGTTGAGCCAGTCCAGTGACGGCCCGCCCTCCTTGATGGCACTGACCTCCACCGTCTGCCCGCTCTGCAGCGGCGTGTTCAGCGGCACCATCACGCCGTCGACCTTGGCACCCCGGCAGCGGTGACCGAGGTCGGTGTGCACGGTGTAGGCAAAGTCGATCGGCGTGGCGCCGGCCGGCAGTTCCACCACGGCGGCTTGCGGCGTGAACACATAGATGCGGTCGTCGAACACCGCTTCGCCGACCGGCGCGTCAGCCGCAACCCGGCTCTCGCCCTCGGCAAAGTCGCGCTCCCAGGCCAGCAACTGGCGCAGCACGGCCTTGCGCGCCTCGGCCACCTGCGCATCGAAATCCCCCGCCGCGCTGACGCCCGCGTAGCCCCGCGCGCCGGCCTCCTTGTAGGCCCAGTGCGCAGCCACACCATGCTCGGCGTGGTCGTGCATGGCACGCGTGCGAATCTGCACTTCGACCGCACGGCCGGCCTGGTCCAGCACCACGGTGTGCAGCGACTGGTAGCCGTTCGGCTTGGGCCGGGCGATGTAGTCGTCGAACTCGCCCGCCACTGGTCGATGCTGCTCGTGCACGTGGCTGAGCACGGCGTAGCAGGCGGGCACGTCGGCCACGATCACGCGCAACGCACGCACGTCGAACACCTGCGAAAAATCGAGCGACTTGCCCTGCATCTTTTTCCAGATGCTGTGGATGTGCTTGGGCCGCCCCTGAACCTCGGCGGCGATGCCGTGCTGCGCCAGGTCGTCGGTCAGCCGCTGGCGGAAAGCCTCGACACCGGCCTCGCGCCCGGTGCGCTTTTCATCCAGCAGGCGCGCCACGGCTTGGTATTGCTGGGGTTCGAGAAAGCGAAACGACAGGTCCTCGATCTCCCACTTGATCTGCCAGATGCCCAGCCGGTTGGCCAGCGGCGCAAACACCTGCATCGACTCGCGCGCCAGCGGCAGCGGACACGCCTGCTTGCTGACCGCGAA
>JANNEI010000355.1:0-2597 GCA_031378565.1 Burkholderiales bacterium | reverse complement strand
GCCGACAGCTCGACCCCGAACTCGACCTGTGGGCGACCGCGAAGCCGTTTCTGGAGCGATGGATGCACGACCAGGTGGGCTGGAGCGGCTTTGTCGAGCGTCTCAAGAACGAAGCCCCGCGCTACGTGCAGTTGCTGCCCGAACTGCCGCGCCTGCTGCACCAGGCGCTGCAGCCGCGCCCGGCGGCGCAGGCGCGCGCGCTGGAGGCGCTGTTGGCGGAGCAGCGGCGCACCAATCGCCTGCTGCAAGGCATCGTCTACGCCGCGCTGGGCTTCGTGCTCGGCATGCTGGTGGTGCAATGGCTGCCGCACTGGCGGGGTTGAGCCTCGCCGGCCTGCGCTGGGTGGCGCTGGGATAATTCTTGCTTCCCGTCATCCCTCAGTCGCCCGGAGCCCGAATGCCATGTTGCTGAGCCTGGTCCTCGTTTACCTGTTGATCACGATCGCCATCGGCCTGTGGGCCGCCCGGCGCGTCAAGACCACAGCCGACTTCGCGGTGGCCGGCCGGCACCTGCCGCTGATCATGATCGTCACCACCACCTTCGCGACCTGGTTCGGGTCGGAAACGGTGCTGGGCATCCCGGCCAAGTTCGTCAACGGCGGCCTGGGCAACGTGATCGAAGACCCGTTCGGCGCCGGCACCTGCTTGATCCTTGTCGGCCTGTTCTTCGCGGCCAAGCTCTACAAGATGACGCTGTTGACCATCAGCGACTACTACCGCGAGCGCTACGGCCGCACCGTGGAAGTGGTGTGTTCGCTGATCATCATCCTGAGCTACCTGGGCTGGGTGTCAGCGCAGATCACCGCGCTCGGGCTGGTGTTCAACCTGCTGTCGGGCGGCAGCATCAGCATGCCGGCGGGCATGGTGATCGGCACCGTGTCGATCCTGGCCTACACGCTGTTCGGCGGCATGTGGTCGGTGGCGGTGACCGACTTCTTGCAGATGATCATTCTGGTCGTCGGCCTGTCGATCATTGCGGTGTTTGCCGGCAACCTGGCCGGCGGTGCAGACAAGGTGGTGGCGCTGGCCGTGAGCCGCGACATGTTCAAGTTCCTGCCGCCGCCCACCTTCACCGACATCGCATTCTTCATTGCCGCGGCCATCACCATCATGTTCGGCTCGATCCCGCAGCAGGACGTGTTCCAGCGCGTGATGTCGGCCAACAACGTGCAGGCGGCCACGCGCGGCCCGGTGATCGGCGGGGTGTTCTACATCCTGTTCGCCTTCGTGCCGATGTTCCTCGTCACCAGCGCGCTGATCATCATGCCGGAGCAGACCGCCGAGCTGCTGAAGGACGACCCGCAGAAAATCCTGCCCACGCTGGTGCTCACCAAGATGCCGTTCGTGATGCAGGTGATCTTTTTCGGCGCGCTGCTGTCGGCCATCAAGTCAACCGCTTCGGCCACCTTGCTGGCACCGTCGGTCACCTTCGTCGAGAACATCTGGCGCCAGTTCCACCCGCACCTGGGCGACAAGCAAGAGCTGCGCACGATGCGCATCACCGTGCTGCTGTTCAGCGTCTGCGTGCTGGTCTACGCCATTGCCTCGCAGGGCACGCCGATCTACGAGATGGTGTCGGGTGCCTATCAGGTGACGCTGGTGGGTGCCTTCGTGCCGCTGCTCGCCGGCCTGTACTGGCCGCGCGCCACCACGCAGGGCGCGTTGGCGTCGATCGCGCTCGGCATCGTCACCTGGCTGATCTTCACCGCCACACCTTGGGGCGGCGCATTTCCGTCGCAACTCGCCGGCGTGCTGATGGCGGTGCTGGGCATGGTGGCGGGTTCGCTGGCACCGCAGGCGCTGAAGAACCGGCACGGCTCGCATCACCGCATGGCGGGGCTTCCGACCGCCTGAGTCGCAGCCGGCGGTGCCAACACCGCACCGCGGCACGGCCGTGGAGCCCGCCGTATAATTCGAGGTTTTCCTTTTCGAATCAAGGGCTTAGCCATGCCGATCTACGCTTACCGCTGCGAGTCGTGCGGCCACGCGAAAGACGTGCTGCAAAAAATCTCCGACCCGCTGCTGAGCACCTGCCCGGCCTGCGGCGCGGAAAGCTTCAAGAAGCAGCTCACGTCCGCCGGTTTTCAGCTCAAGGGTTCGGGCTGGTACGTGACCGATTTTCGCGGGGGTGCCAGCCCCGCCGCAGCAGAAGCCGGCAAGGACGGCGCGCCCGCTGCCGACAAAGGGGACAAGGGTGACAAAGCTGCCGACAAGGCCGTCGACAAGTCGTCCGAGAAGCCCACAACCTCGACGCCCGCAGCGGCACCTGCTGCCGCGCCGGCTCCGGCTGCGCCCGCCGCACCGAGTGCACCCGCCTCCGGCGGCAAATGACCGCCTGAGCCGACAAGGACTTACGTGAAGAAATACCTCCTCACCGGCCTGCTCGTCTGGCTGCCGCTGACCATCACCATCTGGGTCCTGCATTCGGTGCTGGGCCTGCTCGACGGTGTGTTCGGGGCCGTGCTGTCGGCCACCCAGGCGGTGCTGCCCGAGGCGGCGCGCCCGGCCATCGACATGCTGCGTCAGATACCGGGCCTGAGCGTGATCGTGATGGTCGGCGGGCTGCTGCTGACCGGCATTTTTGCCGCCAACATCGT
>JANNEI010000338.1:0-4614 GCA_031378565.1 Burkholderiales bacterium | reverse complement strand
CCCTCGCGCAGCACCACGAACAGCGGCATGTAGCTTTCGCGGCCCAGGTATTCCAGGTCGACGACCAGGCTGTCCAGCACCTCGGGCATCGCCTCGATCGCGCGGTACAGCTCCGACGTTCCCATGCGGATGCCGTGGCGGTTGATGGTGGCGTCGGAGCGGCCGTAGATGATCGCACCGCCGCGCGGCGTGATGCGCAGCCAGTCGCCGTGGCGCCAGACGCCGGGATACGTGTCGAAGTAGCTGTCGTGGTAGCGCTTGCAGTCGGTGTCACCCCAGAAATACAGCGGCATCGACGGCATCGGCTTGACGCACACCAGTTCGCCGACGTCATCAACGAGCGCTTGGCCCTTCTCAGACCACGCCTCGACGGCCGCGCCCAGACAGCGGCACTGCATTTCGCCTTCGACGACCGGCAGCGTGACCATGCCCGCGACGAAGGCACCCGCGAAGTCGGTGCCGCCGGAGATCGGGTTCAACCAGATGTCGGCGCCGTCGACCTTGGGCATCTGAGCGGCCACCCAGCGGTAGCACTCGACGGACAGCGGCGAGCCGGTGGAGCCGACCGCGCGCAGCGCAGACAAGTCGGCCCAGCTCAAAGGTTCGAGATCGGCCTTCAGGCAGCTCGCATAGAAAGCCGCACCCGCACCGAAGAATGTCACCTTCGCCGCAGCGGCAAAACGCCACAGCACCGACCAGTCCGGCGTGCGTGGCGCGCCGTGTGCGTCCGTGCCGATCAGGCCGGCCGGGTTGCCGTCGAACAGGCAAATCGTGGTGCCGCCCAACAGCGCGCCAAGCTGCGAATTCCACATAATCCAGCCGGTGGCGCTGTGCCAGAAATAGCGGTCGCCGGATTGCGCACTCGGTGCCAGGTTGTTGTGCAGCGCGCCGGCCTTCAGCGCCTCGACCATCACGCCGCCGTGGCCGTGCACGATGGGCTTGGGCAGGCCGGTGGTGCCGCTGGAATAAACGACCCACAGCGGGTGGTCGAACGGAAGCCAGGCGGGGGCTGAGGCGGCGTCGCCTGCGGTCAACTGCGCAAAGTCGTGCACGCGGCGCAATGGCGCGGCCAGGCTGGCTGCATCGGCCGCTGCGTTCTGGTAGCGCAGCAGCACCACATCGCGCACGCTCGGCAGCTCGTCGAGCAGGCCGCGCAGCACCGCCATGCGGTCGTGCGCCACGCCGCCGTGGGTGTAGCCGTCGCAGGCGATCAGCACTTTCGGCTCGATCTGCCGAAAGCGGTCGAGCACCGCGACCGGCCCCATGTCGGGCGAGCACACCGACCAGATGGCACCGAGGCTGGCGCTGGCCAGGAAGGCGACGACCGTCTGCGGCACGTTGGGCAGGAAGGCACCGACGCGGTCGCCAGGCTGCACACCCAAGCGCGTCAACTCGGCCGCCAGCGACGCGACCTGGCGGCGCAGCTCGGGCCACGACACTTCGGCCAGCTCAGCGCGCGCCTGCATCGCTTCGTTCTGGAACACGATGGCCGGGTGGCCGGCGGCGTGCGCTGCATCGGCGTGCCGGAACACCTGCTGCGCGTAGTTGACCTGCGCGCCCTCGAACCAGCGTGCACCGGGCATCGCTTCCTCTTTCAGCACGGCGTCGAACGGCGTCGGCGACTGCAGTTCGAAGTAGGCCCACACCGAGCCCCAGAACGCACTCAGGTCGCTGACCGACCAGCGCCACAGCGCGTTGTAGCCCTCGGTGGTCGACGCGTCGAAGTGCAGCCCGCGCGTCTCTTTCAGCCAGCGCAGGTAGCGGTTGATTTGCGGCTCGGGCATGGTGCTCCCTCCCCCTTGACGGGGGAGGGCCGGGGAGGAGGTGAAATCTTCAGACACAAAAGCGCTCCATTGACACGACCTCAGCTCCAACCCACTCAACGCGCCGGGCGTTTCGATTCATCGATGTCCACGTACTGCCAGTAGTCCTGCCAGAACAGCGGCCGCCGGTAACCGACGAGCCAGGGCTGCGTCAGGTCGGTGACGATGGGGTGCACATGCACCTTGTACGGCATGTAGGCCACGCTGATGCGCTTGGCCTGGTCGAACAGCGCTTCGCGTTCGGGGCCGTCGGGCAGGGCCTGGATGCGCTCGTAGATCGCGTCGAAAGCCGGCAGCTTGAAGCGGGCCAGGTTCTGCCCGCCGATCTGCGCGCTGTTGTAGCGCGCCAGCGCGCCCTGGCCATCGGGCGAGGCCGAGGTGACGCCGACCTGCCACATCATCAGCTTGCCGGCGCGGGCGGCCTTCAGGTTCTCGGGCCACTTGGCGCTGCGGAATTTCGAGCGCAGGCCCAGCGCGTCCATGTCGCGGCGGAACAGCTCGTCCATTTGCCGGCGCCGCTGGTCGGGCTGGCTGCCTTGCTCCAGCAGCAGCGGCGAGCCGTCGGGCTGGTCGCGCCAGCCGTCGCCGTCGCGGTCGATGTAGCCGTAGAGGTCGAGCAAGGCCTTGGCGCGGGCCACGTCGTACTCGCTGTTCTCTGACTTGAAGGCCGCGTCGAAACCGCTGTTGTGCGGCGGGATGGGCGACTGCGCCAGCACGGCCTGGCCACGCCGCACGAGGCGGATCTCACGCTGGATGTCCATGCCCAGCGCAATCGCGCGGCGCAGGGCCACGCGCTCGGGCGTGGTGCCGCCGACCACCGGGTCGTCCATGTTGAAGAAGGTGTACTGGCTTTGCGAGCTGACCACGCGATGCCCGTGCACACCGCGCTTGGCCAGGTTGGGTGCCACCTTGTCGTTCGGCATCGCGAGGCCGATGAACTCGTCGGGCACGCGCTCCATCACGTCCGCCTGGCCGTTCAGGAACGACAGCCAGCGCGGTTGCTGCTCGTCGATGATGGACACCTCGACCCGGTCGACCAGCGGCAGGCGGCGCCCCTTGTAGCGCGCCAGCAAGGCCTGGCCCTCAATGTCGTCGGCGGCGGGCTGCGCGTCGTACAGCATCTCGCGGAATTTCGGGTTGCGTTCCAGCACGATCAGCGAGCTGCGTCGCCACTGCTTCAGCATGAACGGCCCGGTGCCCACCGGGTGCTCGGCGATCTTGTCGCCATAGGCCTGCACCACCTCGCGCGCCACCGCGCCGAACAGGTCGGACGCGGCCAGCTGGTTCGCCACGAAGCGCGGCCGCGACTCTTGCAACCGGTACTGGAGGGTGTGGCGGCCGGTGGCGCGCACGCCCTCGATCTCGCGGTCGTAGTCGAACGCTTGCTTGCGGTCGAGCGCCTCTTGCCGCAGCTCGGACAGGCCCAGAAAATGTTCGGTCTCGACACTCGACCACGCCGGGCTGTTGATGGCCGGATCGGCGAAGCGCTTCAGCGCGTACACATAGTCCTGCGCCACCAGTTCGCGCGGCTTGCCGTTGAACGCCGGGTCGTCGGCGAAGAAGATGCCGGGGCGGATGTGAACCGTCCAGGTGCGGAAATCGGCGCTGGCTTCGGGCATGCCGACCGCCGTCAGCGGCTTCAGCAGCACCGGCCGCGCCAGGTGGTCGTAGGTGTACAGCGCCTCGAAGATGTGCGGCGTGACGGTGCGCGAATAGATGTCGCCGATCTGCGCCGGGTCGAAGCCGGTTTCGGCCACCGGGAAGGCGTAGCGGAACACCTTTGGCGGCGCGGCCTGCGCGCTGATCACACCGGTGCCGAACAGGGCCGCGAGGAGCGCCGCAAACCAGCGTCGACCTTTCACTTCTGCGCCTTTCGCAGCACCTCGGTGTCGATGTCAACGTACTTGAAGAACTCGCGCACGAAGGGGTTGCGCCGGTAGCCCTGCACCCACGGGTGCATCAGGTCGGTGGCGATGCGGTGCGAGCTGATCTTGTACGGCACGTAGGCCACCATCAGTTTGCTGGCCTCTTCCATCACGGCCTGGCGCTCGGGGCCATCGGGCATCACCGCCTGCTTCTGGTACAGCGCGTTGAACGCCGGAAGGTTGAAGCGCGCGTGATTGGCCCCGCCGATGTTCGGGCCGTAAGCCAGCGCGAGAAAGGTATCGCCGTCGGGCGAGGTGGCACCCCAGGCGACGCCCCACATCATCAGCTTGCCGGCCTTCGATGCCTTCAGGTTCTCGGGCCACTTTGCGGTCTTGAAAACGATCCTGACGTTGATCGACTGCATGCCCTTTTGCCACAGCTCCACCAGCTGCCGGCTCGCCTGGTCGGGCTGGGTGGCGTACTGCAGCACCAGCGGCGAACCGTCGGGCTGGTCGCGCCAGCCGTCACCGTCCTTGTCCACATAGCCGTACAGGTCGAGCAGGGCCTTCGCGCGCGGCAGGTCGAAGTCGCTCATCTCGGACTTGAAGGCCGGGTTGTAGCCGAAGGTCAACGGTGCGATGGCCGACTGCGCCGGCACCGCCTGGTTGCGTCGGGCCAGGCGAATCTCTTCCTCGCTGTTGTAGGCCAGCGAAATGGCGCGCCGCAGCGCCACCTTGGCCGGTGTGTAGCCGCCGACCACCGGATCGTCCTGATTGAATTGCGAGGCCAGCGTGGCGTCGACCAGCGGCGCGCGGTCCATCACGATGCCGAGCTTGGCCAGGTTGGGTGCCAATTTGTTGTTCGGGATCGCCACGTTGGCGAAGTCGTTCGGCAAGCGGTCGAGGAAGTCGCTTTGCCGGTTCAG
>JANNEI010000326.1:0-3341 GCA_031378565.1 Burkholderiales bacterium | reverse complement strand
ACCCGTCGCCACCCACCGCGCGGCGTCACACCCCCTTACACTGGCAAAACGCGACCTGCGCGGGCCCTCGGCCCGTCGGGCAGCAGCGGCCGTCTCAGGCCGCGCCTCCCAGCCGGGCCGGTGTGTGTGCCGAGCCTGCATCCGTGGTGAAACGTGTCAAACCAACAGCAACAACTCGAAGCCGGTATCGCGGCGCTTGAAGCGCAACGCGCACTGCTCGGCGACACCGTGGTCGAGATGGCGCTGGCCCCGCTGCGCGCCAAGCTGACGGCACTTGCGGGCGCGCAGCCAAGCCCGGTCGTCGCACCCGAGCAGACACTCAAGCAGGTCACGGTCCTGTTTCTGGACATCGTCGGTTCGACGACGCTGAGCCAGCACCTCGATCCCGAGGACATCCACGCGGTGATGGACGGCACGCTGGCACGCTGCACCAGCATTGTCGAGTCGCACCGGGGCAAGGTGCTTCAGTACGCGGGGGACAGCCTGCTGGCCGTGTTCGGTGCCCACGAAGCACGCGAAGACGACGCGGAGCGCGCCGTGCATGCCGGACTCGCCCTGCTCGACGAAGGCAGGCTGCAGGGCGAGCGGGTGCAGCGCCAGCACGGCAGTGCAGGCTTCGACGTGCGCGTCGGCCTGCACACCGGCGGCGTGCTGCTGGGCGGTGGCGTGGACGCCGAAAGCAGCATCCGCGGCATGACCGTCAACATCGCCGCGCGCATGGAACAGACAGCCCCCGCTGGCCGCCTGCGCATCAGCCACGACACCTACCGCCATGTGCGCGGCGTGTTCGACGTCGAGCCGCAGCCGCCGATCCAGGTGAAGGGTGTCGACGAGCCCGTCGTCACCTACCTGGTGTTGCGGGCCAAGCCGCGCGCGTTCCGGGTTGCCACGCGCGGCATCGAAGGCGTCGAGACCCGCATGGTCGGGCGTGACGGCGAACTCGAACAGTTGCAAGGTGCATTCAAGCGCCTGTACCGCCAGGGCCGCCTGGTGGCCGTGACGGTGGTCGCCGAAGCCGGCATCGGCAAGAGCCGGCTGCTCTACGAGTTCCAGAACTGGGCCGAGTCGCGCGCCGAACCGTTCTACATCTTCCAGGGCCGCGCTCACCCGCAGACCCAGAATCAGCCGTACGGCCTGCTGCGCGACATCCTGGCGTGGCGGCTGCAAATCGCCGACAGCGACAGCATGGACGCCGCCAAGCAGAAGATCGAGCAAGGCATCGCCCCGCTGTTCGAGCACGACGACGGCGCGGACATGGCGCAGGCCCACGCCCACCTGCTGGGCCACCTGATCGGACTAGACTTCGGCGACAGCAAACACATCAAGGGCATCAAGGAAGACGGCAAGCAGATTCGCAACCGCGCCTTCCATGCCGCGGCGCAGTTGTTCCGCCGCGTCAGCGCCAGCACCGCCGCGCCCGTGGTGCTGGTGCTCGACGACCTGCACTGGTCGGACGACGGCTCGCTGGACTTCCTGAACTACCTCGTGCAGGTCAACCGTGATCTGCCGATGCTGGTGCTCGCGCTGACGCGGCCGAGCCTGTTCGAGCGCCGTGCCGATTGGCCCGGCACGGCCGACGCGCAGCGCATCGACCTGAGCCCGCTCGACAAGAGCTCCAGCCGCCTGCTCGCCAACGAATTGCTCAAGAAGCTGCCCGAGATTCCGGCCGCGCTGCGTGAGCTGATCACCGGCGGTGCCGAGGGCAACCCGTTCTACATGGAAGAGCTGGTCAAGATGCTGGTCGATGAAGGTGCCATCGCGACCCGTGAAGACCGCTGGAGCGTGAACCCCGACAAGCTGCTGGCCACCCACGTGCCACAAACCCTGACCGGCGTGCTGCAGGCCCGCCTGGACGGCCTGGTGCCGCGCGAGAAGCTGGTGTTGCAGCAGGCGTCGGTGATCGGCTTCGTGTTCTGGGACCAGGCGCTGTCTGCCATCGATGCGCACGCCACCGATGCCTTGCCGGGCGTGACCCAGCGCGAGCTGGTGATCCGCCGCCAGGACGCGAGCATGGAGGGCGTGCGCGAATACGCCTTCAAGCACCAGATCCTGCACCATGTCACCTACGACACCCTGCTCAAGCGCACGCGGCGCGAGTACCACGCCAAGGCTGCGCTGTGGCTGGCCGGCCTGAGCGGCGCGCGCGCCAACGACTTTCTGGGCGGCACCGCCGAGCACTTCGAGAAAGCCGGCGACCTGCAACGCGCCTGCGAGTACTTCGCACGTGCCGCCGAGCACGCGGCGGGCCGCTACGCGCACGAGGCGGCGCTCGGCTATGTGGCGCATGCGCTGCCGCTGATCGGTGCCGATCAGCGGCACGACAACCTGCTGCTGCGCTGGCGGCTGCTCGATGTGCGCGAGCGCATGCTGGACCTGCAGGGACTGCGCACCGAGCAGCAGGCCGACATCCTGGAGTTGCAGCACATCGCCGACTGGCTGGACGACGACTTCCGGCGCGGCGAGGCGGCCTGGCGGCGCAGCGACATCGCCCTGCGCACGGCCGACTTCCGCACCATGGAAAGCGCTGCCCGGCAGGCAATGGCGCTGGCCGAACGCGCCGGCGTGGTGGAGCTGAAACTTCGCGCGCAGCACCGACTGGCGGGCGCGCTGCGCAACCAGGGCGACGCGCAAGCGGGCAAGGCGCTGGCGCAGGACGGGCTGGCCGCCGCGCGTGCGCAGGGGCTGCGCGCGGTCGAAGGCCGGTTTCTCAACACCCTGTCGGTGATTGCCGCCGCGCAGGACGACCTGATGGCGATGCTGGAGATCGAAGAACAGATTCTGGTCATCGGCCGCGAGCTGGGCGACCGGCGGTTCGAGGCGTCGGCCCTCGGCAACATCGGCTCGTCGTGGCTGAACCTGGGTGAGCGCGCACAAGCCCGCCGCCACCTCGAAGAAGGATTGAAGCTGACCCGCGCGGTGGGCGACCGCGCGGCCGAGCCCAATCCGCTGTTCGGCCTGTCGCAGCTCGCGCTGTGGCAGGGCGACGATGCGCTGGCCCTGGCGCATGCGCAGTCGGCGCTGGACATCGCGATTGCCGTGCAGGACCCGCTCAACGAAGCCATCGCGCGCTGCCTGCTCGGCAATGCCGAGCTGGCGCTGGGCCGTCACCTGCAAGCCGCGGCCGCGTTCCAGCGTGCGCATGACGTGGCGGTCGCCATCGACCACGTGCAGCGCTTCGACGCCTTGGCCGGCCTGGCACGCGTGGCGCTGGCCCGCGGCGATGTGGCGGGTGCCATGCGCAGCGTGGAGGTGCTGCTCTCGCAACGCGCCGATGGGGCCACCATCGACGGCACCGACGCGCAGCTCATCAGCGTGAGTTGCCACCAGGTGCTGAGGCGCGC
>JANNEI010000138.1:0-1549 GCA_031378565.1 Burkholderiales bacterium | reverse complement strand
GCGCGATAGCGCAAGCCGCCCAGTTCGGACTGCGCGCGCCGGCACAGGTCAGGTGCCCGGTCAGGCGTCAGCACGACGCAGGCATTCTGGAGTGCCTGGGTCGCCATCGGTGCCGCGAGCTCAGGGTCGGCGAGGTCGAGCAGAATCCCCGCGCGCCGCACCTCGTTGCGCGCGTACTCGAACGGTGCCGACTGACGGGTCAGACCCGCATCGGCCTGGCCCAACAGCAGAAGAATGTCCGCCAGGTTGCTGTCGGTGCGGCCGCGCATCACGCGGTCGGCTTCGATTCGGGCCAGCAAGCCGCACAGGAACGAAGCTTCGAACGTGTCCCCGCGCGACTCCGCCAGCGCGAGCGCTTGCCGGACGAACTGTGCCGCTTCGTCCAGGTCGGCCAGATCGCCGCCCGCCGTTCCGGTGCCACGCCGGGCCAGCGCCGAACCCAGGCTGCGAAAAAGATTTTGCTGCTGGGACGTGTCGAATGCTTCGAGGACAGAGGGTTCCGCATAGAGCTTCAGCATGCCGATGCCGGCGTTCAGGCTGCTGCCTTCCAGCGGATCTTCAACATAGGTAAGCGCGAGGTTGTAGCCAGCCAGCAAGCGAACCGAGGAAGTCGACGCGAGCGTCCTCGCGGCATCGAGAGCCTCTCGTGCCAGCGCCAGGTTGGCACGTTCGTCGCCGATCAGGCGTTTGGTGTAGAGAATTCCGACCTCCATCGCCGCCTCGGCCTGCTCGTCGGACGGCAAGGCCCGCGCTGCCTCGCGCGCTGCGTTTGCACAGGCCAGCGCGTGCTCGAGGTTGTCGCTGCGGTTGCCGTCGGCACGGGTGTCCCAGCATGCGGACAGGCCCATCAACGCCTGCCAGCGGCTGTCGGCAGCGTCAGGTGACAGCAGGTCGAGCGCGCGCTGGTAGGCGTCGATCGCCTTGGGAATTGCGGCGTCGGTGGCGGATCCGCTGCGATGGCGATGGCGCTCGCCGATGCAGCACCAGATCGCGGCGCTCAGGCCGGCCTCGTCGGCGCGCATCAACGCCGCTGCGAGCCGACGGCCACTCGCGGCCATGCGCGCGAATTCATTCGCCGTCTGCGGCTCGTCACTCAGGAACTGGTGCAGCCGCGCGGCCAGTTCAGGTGCCCGTTCGCGCAGGCGCATCGCCGGAGACAGCGTGGCTTCGGCGGCACGCGTCGCCGCGGCAACACCGATCCGCCGCGACTCGGCGACAAACCCACGCGCAAGATGCGCAGCCACTTTGCGTTCCGAGGTCTGCTTTTCAGCCAGCAGGCCGAGGAAGGACTCGACATTGGGCCGCGCGAGGTCGGGACAGGCCAGCAAGCTGGCAGAACGCTCTGCGGGGCCAGCTGCGTTGAGAAGGCTGACCAGCGGACCGTTCAGCATCGCGGGGTCGACGCCAATTCTCAACTCCGGCCAACTCTCGGCGATGCAATCCTCGACGTCTCGTGTCTGCTGAATCCAGCGCGCTCCGATCGCCTCGATCGCATCGCCGGACATGCCGACATCCGCGCAGCGCCGTTGCACATCCACCTGCAACGCGT
>JANNEI010000305.1:0-5193 GCA_031378565.1 Burkholderiales bacterium | reverse complement strand
GTGCAGCGTCCTGGCGCGCCGTGCGCGACCGGCTGACCCACCAGGTCCACAGCGGTGACAGCGCCCACAGCCCGCACAGCGCCGTTGCCAACAGCGGGTAGGGCGTGCCGACGGCGAGCAGCGCGCCGAGCAGCAGCAGCGCCACCACGGGGATCGTCCAGTGCTGGCGCAGCACGGCCAGCAGACGCGTCTTGGCGGCGGCCTGCGCGGCGGCGGCGGTGGTCCATTGCAGCAGGTGACGGCGGCTGACCGTCATGCGGTACAGCGCACGCACGATGGCGTCGGTCGCCATCAATGCCTGTTGCAGCAACTGCGCCAGCAACCAAACGCCGCCCCACAGCACGCGCGCCAGGTCGGTGGCCGCCTGGCCGTAGAAGTGGCGCTTGGCCAGGTCGTCGCGGCTGGGTGAAAAGCCGGCCACCGCGCCCATCAGCGGCCCCGCCGAAAACGCCGCCAGCACCAGCGCCAGTGCGGCCCACGGCGAGACCACGCTGCCGCCCAGCGCCAGCAGCAGCAGGGCCAGCGACACCGGTGCCACCAGCGAGCGGCGCAGGTTGTCGAACAGCTTCCAGCGGTTGATGGCGCGCAGTCGGTAGCGCGCAGGGTTCAGCAGGAACGGCAGCAACTGCCAATCGCCGCGCGTCCAGCGGTGCACGCGCGACGCGGCCACGTCGGCATGAAACGGCGCGTCCTCGATCACCGTGATGTCGGTGACCGCAGCGCAGCGCGCCATCGAGCCTTCCAGCAGGTCGTGGCTCAGCACCTGGCCCTCTGGCAGCCGGCCGGCCAGCACCGAATGCATCGCGCGCACATGCAGCAGCCCCTTGCCGGTGAAGGTGCCTTCGCCGAACACGTCCTGGTAGACCTCGGAGGCGGCGGCGCTGTACGGGTCGATGCCGCACTGCCCCGCAAACAGCCAGTGGTACAGCGTGAAATCCTTAGGCGCGGGCAGCGGAGTGGCAACGCGCGGCTGAAAGATGCCGTAGCCGCCGATCACCCGCTTGCCGCTGGGGTCGAGCCGGGGCTGGTTGTGCGGGTGCGCGGCCACGCCCACCAGGTCGCGCAGCCGGCCGGGCGGCAACTGCGTGTCGCTGTCGAGGGTGACGATGTATTTCGTGTTGTGCGCGATGCGCGACTCGCCGCCGAGGTCCATGAACGCGCTGGACGAGCCTTCGGCCACCGCCGTCACCAGCAGTTCGAGCTTGCCGCGCTTGCGCTCCCAGCCGATCCAGCGCTGCTCGGTCTCGCTGAAGCTGCGCTCGCGGTGCAGCACGATGAAGCGCGGCGCTTCGCCGTCCTGCGCCGGGCAGCGCAGGTTGAGGGCGCGGATCTGCTCGGTCGCGGCCGCCAGCAAGGTTTCGTCGGTTGCGACGTGCGCGGTGTCGGCGTCGGCCCAGTCGCTCAGCAGCGCGAACTGCGCGTGGCGTTCCGGGTTGGCCAGCTGGTGCAGTTGCAGGCGGTGCACCAGTTCGCGCACCGACGCCGCGCTGGTCAGCATCGCCGGGATCACCACCAGCACTCGGTGCTCGGCCGGAATTCCGTTCGCCAGGGCCAGGCGTGGCAGGTGTTTGGGCTGCGCCGATTCGCTGATCAGCCGGTTGATCACCGCCACTACCGCCTCGGACGCCGGCAACATCATCAGCAACGCCGCCAGCACGCCCCACCACAGCACGGTGTCCGGGCCGTGCAGGCCGGGGCTGTGGCGCAGCAGCACCCATGTCACCAGGCCGGCGGTGCCGAGCAGCAGCACGCTCAGGTAGGCCGGCAGCGCCACGCGGCGCGCCTGCTGCCGCCACGGATAGGCCGCGCTCGGCGGCATGCCCAGGGCCGCCACCAGCGCCGGCCGGCCTGCGCCGCGCAGCCAGTGGCTGGCCACCGCGCCGACGCTGTCGGTGGCCTCGACGGCATGCATCAGCTCCAGCACGGTCTGCGCCACCGCCACCTCGCTGCGGCCACTGCGCTTGGCCAGCAGCTCGATGCCGTGCAGCGTCTGATCGCGCGTGGCGGACTGCTCGGCCTCGAACACCGGCGAGGTCAGCATCACCCGCATCAGCGCATTCGTGCGCGCGACGATGTCGGACCAGTCCGCGTCGCCGATGGCGCGCAGCGAAGTCACTGCATTGCTCACGCTCAGGTTGTCGGCGGCCTGGTCGGCGGGTTGCTGCGTCTGCAACGCGGCCAGGTCGGGCAGCGCGTTGTGCAGCCACTCGTGGTAGCGCGAGTGCCCCGCCGTGCGCCGGTCTTGCAGGCGCTGCGCCATCTGTGCCAGAAACACCCGGCCGACGCCGCGCTGGTTCAGCAGCGCCAGCATCTGGTCCAGCGCATGCAGCGTGTACGTCTCGATGTGGTCGCAGACCAGGTTGGCCACCTCGCGCGCCGCCTTGTTGGTGGCCACGCGCTCGGCCAGGCGGCGCAGGTTCTCGATCAGCACCACGCGCAAGGTGGTGGGCAGCGCCCACATCTCGCTCAAATTCAGTTCGCGCGATTCCTGGTAGGCACTCAGGAACTGCGTCAGCAGCTCGTCGTCGAAGGCACCGTCGGTGTGCGCCACAAAGGCCCACGCCACACCGTAGATGCGCGGCAGTCCGGCCAGCGGCTCGTCCAGCAGCACCGGCAGGTCGCGGTAGTAGCGGCGCGGCAGGCCCTCGTGGATTTCCTTGAGCTGCGCTTCGATCAGGTGAAAGTTGTCGAGCAGCCATTCGGCCGCCGGGCTGATGTCGTAGCCGGTCGTCGCCTGCACCCCGATGTAGTGGTGCGCTTCGCGCAGCGTGCGGATGTTGCTCTTGAGGCGCGGGAAAAAAGTCGCCGCACGCGAGGTGGGCAGTGCGGCGCGGTGCGTTTCACCCAGGCTGCGGCCATGCTGCGCGAAGCGCTGCAGGCCGAAAATCTCAGAGCGTATCGGCGGCTCGACCGGGCCGCGCGCACCGTCCAGGATCTCGCGCAACTCCGGTGGCGCAGACGGGATCAGGTGCAGCAGCTCGGCTTGAGCCATGCCCTAAAAAACCAGAAACACACCGAAGAGTACGGCCGATAAAACCACCAGCGTCGTCACCAGTCGACCCACCACGAAACCGTGGGTGGCCTCTGCCGCGCATTGCAGGCCGAAGAGCCGTCCGCGCGACCCCTGGCACCGATCCAGGTGCTCGCCCAGCGCCGACAACTCCATCGGCGAGGTGTCCGCCGGTTCTCCGAAAGAGGC
Organism: Burkholderiales bacterium; assembly: GCA_031378565.1. Lineage (GTDB taxonomy): Bacteria > Pseudomonadota > Gammaproteobacteria > Burkholderiales > Burkholderiaceae_C > JANYJJ01. The sequence goes on along the minus strand of JANNEI010000305.1, from coordinate 1,994 downwards.
GGTGCTCCAGGAGGGGGTGGCAATGGCGCGGCTGTTCATTCGAGGCTCCTGCCGCGCGGCCCACAGGCCGCACGGATAAGTGAAAAAAACCAGGGTCGCCGAGGCGTCCCGTTTGTCGATTTGTCCGCAACATCACGGTCAATCGATGCTAGGGGTGAGGCTCATCGGTGTCTGTCGGACGGCGCGCCGCACGCTGTAGGACGGACGCGTCCAGACGTAACAGGCAGGACCAATCGTCGACGAGTTGCAGGGTGTTGTTGCGGGTTGAGCAGCACCGCGGAATGGTGGTTGGCACGGTCTGTCGGTGATGTTCCGAACTGCGCAAACTTCTGAAGAAATGAGTGACTCCGCAAGATTGAGAGCATCCCCAACCCCAGGCGGTGCCCGGCGTTGGCAGAGAAGAATCCATGCAAACCACTTGACCGCAAAGCACGCAAAGCACGCGAAGGACGCAAAGGAAACTGAAGCTTCTCTAGGTGCCCTTTGCGGCCCTTGCGCCTTTGCGGTGGAAACTTGTTTCTCACTGGCATTGCGCAAGGTCGAGACAAGAAGGAGGGGCCGGCACCTGCAGGCGAGGCCTCTTTGCAAAGGCCTCGCCCGACGTGCCGGCGGGGTGAACCGCTCGAACGCGGATGCGTCAGGTCAGCGGTGCCGGCTCGCCGTCTTCATCAGGCGGCACCGCAAAGGTGTCCTTGATGGTCAGCGGCTCGGAGCTTTCATCGTCCGTGCCCAGCGCCGTCAGAAAGGAGACAAAGGCCGCCACGCTGGCACCCGCACTGTCCGGTACTTCGGTGACCGGAGGCGCGGGGCTGTCGTCGTTGTTGTGCCAACAGCCGCCCAGGGTCAACGCTGCTGTCAGCGTGCCTGTCAGCCAGAGCTTTCGTGATGTCTTCATGTCAGGTTCCTTTCTGGCTTCATGGGTAGAGCGAGCCGGCCGGCGCGGTCGGGTTGAAGTTGCCTGGCAACGGCGTCGTCAGGTACGGGAAGGTGGTGCCGTAATTGGCCGCCGTCTTGCGCACGCCATCGGTCAGCGCCAGGCCACCGGCCAGCGCGTCGGCCGGTTTGCAACCCACCTTCAGCGTGTCGGTGGCACCGGTCAATACGCACAGCGCACCCATCGCCACGCGCAGCGACAAGTCCACCACGTCGTCGCCCGGACGGCGACCGTTCGGGAAGCCGGCGTTGTCGCCTGCAGCCACGCCCAGCGGGCTTTGCGCGCCCGCGGCGGTCACCGCAACCGTGGTGCCCAGCCGCAGCATTTCACTCGGCGTCACCGCACCGTTCACCTTCGGCTGGTTGACGCCGTCGATGCCCTTCAGGAACACTGTCAGCAAGTCGGTGCGCGGGAAGTTGGTGGGTGCCTTGGCCGCAGGGAACAGCGACTCGATCAGTGCCGGCAGCACCGGGTTGGTCACGTAGTCGGCGAAGTTGGTCGGGTCGTTCATCGGCTTCGAGGCGTTGAACTTGTCCTTGTCGTCGATGCCGATGATCAACTCGTTGACCAGCGGCATGCCCAGCCGCGACACCTGCGTCCACGCGCCACCGGCGCGCTCGGCCTTGTTCAGGCCGGTGGCCGGCGAGCCGTCGAGCAGGCGGCCCTGGCGCAGGCTGGCGGTGGTGTATGCGCCGATCACGGTCTCGGTGCCGGCGGTCAGGCAGGCGATTGGAACTTCCATCGCCAGCGTGCTGACGTTCTTGGCTTCCAGGTCGTTGTTGTTGCCGCCCACCTCCGGCCCCAGCGGGTTCAGGTTGAACAGGTCGAAGGCCTTGCCCACCGCAATGTAGAACGGCTCCTTGCGCTGGCCAACGAAGACGCGGCCCGGCGTGGTGCAGCCGGGGATCGCCACGTCGTAGATGTGCAGGTTGGCGTAGGCCGCATAGCCGGTGGCGCTGCCGAACACCTTGTCGCCGATGTTGTCGACCGGCTTGTCGAATTCGGCACCGCCGCCCGCCGCGTTGGTGATGCTGGTGCGCGTGCCGCCGCGGCGCTTGCC
>JANNEI010000289.1:0-3928 GCA_031378565.1 Burkholderiales bacterium | reverse complement strand
CAGCAGCCGACGCCGCTGCGGTGGTGGCCGGAAGCGCCTTCAGTTCCTCGAAGGCGGCCAGCATGTGCACGGCGAGATCCGCCACGTGCGGCACCGCTGCCGCGCAGGCGATCAGCCCCACGTCGAGCGACTCGTTGTAGCTCTGCACCGTGATGTTGAGCCCCACGCCGTGCACCACGATCGAGGTCGGGTAATTGGTCAGCATCCTCGCTCCCGCCATGTACAGCGGAAACGCCGGGCCGGGCACGTTCGAGATCACCACATTGGCGATCGGCGGGATGCGGTCAGCCACCTTGGCGCGGCCGTACAGCGAGGCCGCCGTGCGCATCAGCCACGGGATGCCGAGCGACGGAAAGTCGGTGGGCATCAGGCTTTTCACGCTGCCCAGGGTGGACTTCATCGCCTCGGTCGCGGCCTTCACGTAGAGCAGCCGCTTTGTCGGATCGGCGATGTGCGTGCCCAGGTTCACCAGCGTCATCGAGGCCTGGTTGTTGGCCGCGGTGTCGCCGGCCGCGCGCAATGAAATCGGCACCGCCGCGACCAGCGATTTGCGCGGCAGCGGGCCGTGCTGCAGAAAGTAGCGGCGCAGCGCGCCGCTGCACACCATCAGCACCACGTCGTTCAGCGTGGCGTCGTGGGCGCGCCGCAACGCCTTCAACTCGGCCATCGGCAGGCTGACCGCGGCGAAGGCGCGCCCGGCCGTCACCGAGGCGTTGAACCGTGTTCGTGGCGCCAGGCCCAGGTTGCTCACCTGCCCCGCCGGCTGCGCCTTGCCACGCACGCTGGCGACCGCCTTGTCAGCCGCCCCGCCCGCCCCCTGGCGCGCCACCCGCGACAGCGCGCTGACGGCACCCGGCAGGGCCTTGACGATGTTGGCGTACTGCTGCAACTGGTTCACCAACACACCGCTGAGCATCTCGGCCATGCCCATGCCTGCCTTCCTGGGGGCGCGCGGTTCGACCTTCACGTCGCGCGGCACCGGGCCGATGTCGAGGATCGCATTCGCCAGCGCGACGGCCGCCTGGCCATCGACCGCGGCGTGGTGCAACTGGGTGTACAGGCCGTAGCGTTTTTCCTTGTTCGGACCGGCGGCCAGGCCTTCGAAGACGTGGAACTTCCACAGCGGGCGGTCGCGGTCGAGCAGCACCGGGTGCAGCTTGCCGACCTGCGCTTCGAGCTCGGCCATGCCGCTGCCCTTGGGCAGCTTGATGGCGACGATGTGCTGGCGCATGTCCGGCTGCGCCTCCGCCCACACCGGGTTGGCAAGGTTGAGCGGCATCTTCGTCAGCCTGCGGTGCAAGGCGGGTGCCAGCGGCAGGCGGGTGGCGATGTGCTTGCGCATGTCGTCCACGAAACTTCCCTTGTAGCTCGCGGGCAGTTCGAACAGGTGCAGCGCGCCCACATGCATCGGCATCTCTGGCGTTTCCATGTGGAGGAAGCTGGCGTCCAGACCCGAGAGCTGTTTCATGGCGTGTCCCTTGGAAGGCGATGTGTGCGAACAATGCTAGGCCCGCGTACACGCCCTGAAGCTGAGTGGAAGCCCTAGCCGGCCGGCCCAGCCGCTCACAACGCGCGCAAAGGGTGGGCGTGAGCCGGCCACGGGCTGTCGAAGAAGGCGGCCACCATCGCGGGGGTCACGTCCTCGATGCGCGGCGGATTCCAGCGCGGCGCGTGGTCCTTGTCGACCGCCAGAGCGCGTATGCCTTCGACGGTTTCGCTGGGCGCTTTGTCGACATGCCCAGGGCGCAGCCCAAAGCAGTGGCGCACCAGACCGCGCTCCATGCGCAGGTCGTCCGCCAGGCTCATGCCGCGGGCACGGCGCACCTGCTCCAGCGTGACGGCGAGCATCAACGGGGAGCGTTTGCGCAAGGCTTGCAAGGTGTGGCTGGCCCAGTCGCCGGCGTCGGCTTTCAACGAGTCTGCAATCGACGCCACATCGGCATGGGCGAAGTGCGTGTCGATGGCGCTGCGATGCGCCAGCAACGGTGCCGCGGGCACTGCATGTGAGCGCGCGGCCACGGCGGCACCGACCTGTGCGGCGTTGTCCATCGGCTGGTCGCACAGCGCCTCGATCAACGTGGGCAATCCGTCAGACGGCATGAAGACATCGGCCAGGCCCCAGGCAATGGCGTCGCCTGCGCCCAGCGTCTGCCCGGTCAGGGCCAGGTACTCGCCCACGTGACCGGGGCAGCGCGACAGGAAGTAGCCACCGCCCACGTCGGGGAACAGGCCGATGTTCGTCTCGGGCATGGCCATTTGCGTGCGCTGCGTCACCAGCCGCACGCGCGCACCCTGGCCGATGCCCATGCCGCCGCCCATCACCACGCCGTCCATCATCGCGACGCACAATTTCGGGAAGGTGTGAATCAGGTGGTCGAGCGTGTACTCCTCGGTGAAGAAGTCTTCGAGACGAGCGTCACCTGCCAATGCGGCTTGATGAAAGAAGCGGATGTCGCCGCCCGCGCAGAAGGCCACGCCCTTGCCTGCCAGCGTGGCACCACGCACGATCACGGCGTTGATGGCCGGGTCATCGCGCCAGGCCAGCAGTGCGGCCGTGATGTCGCGAATCATTGACAGCGACAACGCATTCAGCGCTTGCGGCCGGTTCAGCGTGATCAGGCCGATGTTGCGGTGAACCTCGGCAATGACGTGGCTCGACGCGGGGTTGGACGGGTTCACAGGTGTTTCCTCATGCCGACGAGTTCGTTGATGGCCAGCGTGGCCAGCACCAGCGAGCCGCCGGCCAGCACCTGTACCGACGGCCGCTCGCTGGTGCCCAGCCAGACCCAGGCGATGCCGAAGACGATCTCCAGCAGCGCCAGCAGCGAGATCTCGGGCGCAGGCAAGGCACGCGCCAGTCGCACAGCGAGAACGCAGGGGACGGCGAGTTGAAAGACGCCCAGCAACGCGAGCAAGGCGACGTCGTGCGTTGACGCCTGCAGCGGCAGCGCCAGCGGCAGGCTGACCGCGCTGGAGACCAGCGCGCCGATCAGCAAGGCAGGCACCAGGTCCACCGAGGTGCCGTTGCGTTGCAGCGTGTTCCAGTTGATCGCGGCGGCCACCGGCACGCCCAGCGCCACCAGGGTGCCGAGCAGGTGCCGCGGATCGGCGCTGACGCTGTGCCCGTACATCCACGCGATGCCTGCGCCCGCGATGACGATCGCAACCCAGGTGCGCCGCGCCACCGGCTGGCCCAGCGTGAAGCGCGCGAGAACGGCGGTGATCAATGGCGCGACACTCATCGTGATCAGCACATTCGCCACCGTCGTCAGCGTCAGCGCCAGCATGAAGCAGGTGAACATCACGCTCCACATCAGCCCCGACAGCCACAGCGCCTTGCCGCCGCGGCGCAGCAGGCCGACGGTGGCCCGCCCGTGCGAGACGCTGAAGTACACGCCCAGCGCGATGGCCGTGAAGAAGCTGCGCCAGAAGGTGACCTCGAAGCTCGCTGCCGATTCGAGCCGGCGCGTCACCACACCGGCCGTGCTCCACATCAGTGTGACGAGCAGCATGCCCGTCACGGCGCGCGCGTGGGTCGGACGCATCGGCAGCGCGGATCGAAACGGCGGATCAGTCGCGCGAGGCTCGCTTGCGCTCGTGCTCTTTCAAGTGGCGCTTGCGCAGACGGATCGACTTCGGGGTGATCTCGACCAGCTCGTCGTCGGCGATGAACTCGACCGCTGTCTCCAGGGTCAGGATGATCGGCGGCGTGATCTTGATCGCTTCTTCCTTGCCCGAGACGCGGAAGTTGGTGAGCTGCTTGCCGCGCACCGCGTTGACGATCAGGTCGTTGTCGCGGTTGTGCATGCCGACGATCATGCCTTCGTACAAGGGGTCGCCCGCCTTCACGAACATGCGGCCGCGGTCGTCCAGCTTGCCCAGCGAATACGTCACCGCTTCGCCGTCGTCCTGGCTGATCAGCACGCCG
>JANNEI010000238.1:0-3130 GCA_031378565.1 Burkholderiales bacterium | reverse complement strand
ACCACCAACTGGATCAGGCCGACCAGGACCAGCGGCACCGCCATGCCCCGGTAGAAGGCCGCCCTTCGCGTGATCAGCACGTACGCCGCCGCAGCCAGCGCCGCCGCGCCGACCGCGATGAACAGCAGGCTCTCGGCGCGTTCGGCCGCAAAGTAGGCGCTGATGCCGTCCATGCGGGGGCGTGCCGTCAGCCCGCGCCGGGGCAGGGCGCGCCGGCCGCGGCCCAGCGCCGCACGGCGTCGTGGAAGGCAGCTTGCGGCAGCGTGGGCGGCAGGCGCGCACCCGGCGCCCAGGCCCACTGCACCAGCGGGTCGGCGACCATGTGCTCGACCAGCGCCTCGATACTTTTGCCGCCGTTTTTCGTCGTGTCTTTCAACGCCGAGCAGAGCTGCAGGTCGTTCAGGTTCTCCCACGCCATGCTGAGCGGCGCAAGGTGCCACTTCGGCGCGCCTGGCACCTTGCCATCGTCGGAGTTTTTGGTCTGATGACAGGCCGCGCATTGCAGCGTGGGCACGCCGGAATCCTTGGCCCCGCGCATCACCAGTTGCTGGTGGCGGTGCCGGTCGTCGCCCTGCCTCGGGAAGTCGCCCGCCGGGTGGCAGTTCATGCAGCGCGGGTGGCGCAGGACACCGGCCACGGGCGGCCAGCTGGATGCGTCGGTCGCGGCATCGGTCGCCCTGCTGGTGGCCACTGCGGGCTGGGCCGAAGCGCCGGCGATGCACGAGAGCATCGCAATCAAGGTCAGCGTGCGCTGCATCGCGGGCTCCTCAGGCGGACAGGCTCTTGGCCGCGTCGTGCACCGCCGCGCGAATGCGCGGGTAGGTGCCGCAGCGGCAGACGTTGCCGCTCATCGCCTGGTCGATGTCGGTGTCGCTGGGCTGCGGGTTGGCGGCCAGCAGCGCGGTGGCGGCCATCACCTGGCCCGACTGGCAGTAGCCGCACTGGGCCACGTCACGCGCGATCCACGCGGCCTGCACGGCAGCGGCCACGCGCCCGGCTGCACCCTGCGCAACGCCTTCGATGGTGGTGACGGCGCGGCTGCCCAGCGCCTCGATCGTCGTCACGCACGAGCGCGTCGGCTGCCCATCGACATGCACCGTGCAGGCACCGCACAGCGCCATGCCGCAGCCGTACTTGGTGCCGTTCAGATGCAGTTCGCCGCGCAGCACCCACAGCAGCGGGGTCTCGGGCTCGGCCTGCACGGCCACCGGTTTGCCATTCAGATTCAGTGTTTGCATGAGCGTTGCTTCGGTGAGGTGAGGTCAGGCCAGCTTCAGCGGCAGCGCACGCAGGCGCTGGCCGGTCAGCGCGAACAGCGCGTTCGCGACGGCCGGTGCGATGGGCGGCGTGCCTGGCTCGCCCACGCCTTCGGGGTGGGCAGTGCTGTTGACGATGTTGGTTTCGATGACCGGGCACTCGTGGATGCGCAGCACCTGGAAGTCGTGGTAATTGGTCTGCTGCACCTGCCCGGCCTTGATGGTGATGTCGCCGTACAGCGCGGCCGACAGCCCGAACACGATGCCGCTTTCCATCTGCTGCTGGATCAAATTCGGGTTCACCGCCAGGCCGCAGTCGATCACGCACACCACGCGGTGCACGCGAATGGATTTGTCGGCGGCAACCGACACCTCGGCCACCTGCGCCACCACCGAACCGAAGGACTGGTGCAGCGCCACGCCGCGCGCGCGCTTGGCGCCATCAGTCCCGACGGCCAGCGGCGTGCCCCAGCCCGACAACTCGGCCGCGCGTTGCAGCACCTTCAAGTGGCGCGGGTGCTTGGCCAGCAGCGCGGCGCGGAAGGCAACCGGGTCTTTGCCCGCCGCCGCCGCGGCTTCGTCGACGAAGCTTTCCTTGAAAAAAGCCTGGTGCGAATGGCCCACCGCGCGCCAGAAACCAACCGGCACCGGCAGATCGACCGCCTGGTGCGCGATGCGCGCGTTCGGCCATTCGTAGGGCTGGTCGAAGGCACCTTCCGACGTGGTTTTGTCCGGCCCCGCGCCCGGTACGCCGAAGCTGCGTTTCAACACCTGCGGCACGATGGCCTGGCCAGCCGAGGTGTTGCGCCAGGCCAGCAACTGGCCGCTGGCATCGAAGCCGGCCGTGAAGCGCGAGACGCAGGCCGGGCGGTAGAAGTCGTGCGTCATGTCCTGCTCGCGCGACCACATCGTCTGCACCGGCGCGCCGCCGGCTTCACGTGCAATGGCCGCCGCCTGCACGATGAAGTCGGCCTCCAGCCGCCGCCCGAAGCCACCGCCCAGCAGTTGCACCTGCACGTCGACCTGTTGGGCGTCGATGCCCAGCAGCTTGGCCACGCCGCTGCGCGCAATGCCAGGAATTTGCGTCGACGCCCACACCGTCGCGGTGCCGTCCTTGACCTGCACCGTGCAGTTCATCGGCTCCATCGCGGCGTGCGCGAGGTACGGTGCGCGGTACTCGGCGGTGATGGTTTTGGCGGCGGTTTTCAGCGCGGCGTCCACGTCGCCGGCGCTGTAGTAGGCGAAGCCTGTTTCGGTGTCGAGCGTGGTCGCGAGCTGCCGATAGATGTCGTCGCTGGACACGGTGGCCCCTGCGCCGTGGTCCCATTCGACGCTCAGCGCTTTCACGGCGCGCATCGCATGGAACGGCGTGTCGGCGATCACCGCCACGCCGCCGGTGCCGCCGTTGTGGCCGGCCACCGCGAACACCTTTTTCACGCCCGCCAGCGCGCTGGCTTTGGTGGCGTCGAAGCGGGCCGCGCTGCCACCCAGCGTGGGGCACATCACGACGCTGGCGTATTGCAGGCCGGGCGGCAGCACGTCGATGCCGAAGCGCGCGCTGCCGTCGCCCTTGGCAGTGGCCTCGATGCGCCGCAGCGGCTGGCCCACCAGCTTGAACGTCGCCGGGTCTTTCAACGTCGGTTTCGACGGCAGCGGTTGCTGCGCGGCGGCGGCCGCCAGTTCGCCGTAACTGGCGCGCTTGCCCGACGCGTGCAGTACGCTGCCGGCGACGGTGCTGCATTCGGCGGCGGGCACCTTCCACTGCGCGGCAGCCGCACCGATCAGCATCGCGCGCGCCGAAGCGCCGGCCTCGCGCATCGGCAGCCACAGGTCCTTGATGCTCGACGAGCCGCCGGTCATCATGATGCCGATCT
>JANNEI010000137.1:0-2514 GCA_031378565.1 Burkholderiales bacterium | reverse complement strand
CGGTGCTATTTTTTGCTGCGCTGGCGGTTGCCGTGGTGGTGATGGTGGCGCTGATCTGGGTGCTGGCGAAGTTTCTGAAAGCACTGGTGCGACGCGTGTCCGGGCGCAGTGCCGACGTCGCCGCGCCGGCTGGTTGATGCGGACGATGGAGACGACATGTTCACAAAAATACTGATCGCCAATCGTGGCGAAATCGCCTGCAGGGTAGCCGCGACCTGCGCCAAGCTCGGCATCCGCACCGTCGCCGTCTAGTCCGACGCCGACGCCAACGCCGAGCACGTGCTGGCTTGCGACGAGGCGGTGCACATCGGTGCGTCGTCGCCGAAGGAAAGCTACCTGCGCGGCGACCGCATCATCGCGGCAGCGCTGACCACTGGCGCGCAGGCGGTTCACCCCGGCTACGGATTCCTGAGCGAGAACGATGGCTTTGCGCAGGCCTGTGCCGATGCCGGGCTGGTCTTCATCGGCCCGCCCCCTTCGGCGCTGAAAGCGATGGGGCTGAAGGCCGAGGCCAAGCAGCTGATGGAGCAAGCCGGCGTGCCGCTGGTGCCCGGCTACCACGGTACCGACCAGGACCCGGCACTGCTCAAACGCGAGGCCGAACGCATTGGCTATCCGGTGCTGATCAAGGCCAGTGCGGGTGGTGGTGGCAAGGGCATGCGCACCGTCACCGCCAGCGCCGAGTTCGACGCCGCGCTGGCCTCGTGCCAGCGCGAAGCCAGCAACAGCTTCGGCGACGACGCGGTGCTGATCGAGCGTTACGTGACCCGCCCGCGCCACATCGAGATCCAGGTCTTCGGCGACACGCAGGGCGATGTGGTCTACCTTTTCGAGCGTGATTGCTCGGTGCAGCGCCGCCACCAGAAGGTGCTCGAAGAAGCGCCTGCGCCGGGCCTGACCGAGCAGCGCCGGCGCGACATGGGCGAGGCCGCGGTGGCGGCGGCCAAGGCGGTGGGCTACGTGGGGGCGGGCACGGTCGAATTCATCGTCGAGCCCCAAGCCGGATCAGAAACCGCCCCCGACGGGGCGGGGTCGGAGGGCCATCTGCGCTTTTATTTCATGGAGATGAACACGCGGCTGCAAGTCGAGCATCCGGTCACCGAAGCCATCACCGGCCTGGACCTGGTGGAGTGGCAACTGCGCGTGGCCTGCGGCGAGCCGCTGCCGTTGAAGCAGCACCAACTGCGCATCCACGGCCATGCGATCGAGGCCCGCATCTGCGCTGAAAACCCCGATGCGCAGTTCCTGCCCGCCACCGGGCGGCTGGAGGTGTTTCGCACGCCACCGGCGGCGAGCTTCGAGCGCGGATCGAATGCGCAGCACGGCTCGCTGAACGCGCCGGTGCGCTTCGATTGCGGCGTGCGCGAAGGTGACGCGATCTCGCCCTACTACGACTCGATGATCGCCAAGCTCATCGTCTGGGGGGCCGACCGCGAGCAGGCGCTGGCACGGCTGGACTCGGCACTGGGCGCGACCCACATCGTGGGCCTGCACACCAACGTGGCCTTCCTGCGCCGGGTGGTGCGCAGCCGTTCGTTCGCGCAGGCCGACCTCGACACCGGTCTGATCGAACGCGAGCGCGACGTGCTGTTCAACGCCCCGTCATTGCCCATCGAGTGGGCCGCGGCCGGCGTGGTGGCGCACACGCTGGCGCAGGAGCACGCACAGGAAACGAGCGACCCGTGGTCACGTCGCGACGGCTGGCGTCTTTACGGCGCTGCGCTGCGCCGCTTCGACCTAGAGGTGGCAGGCGCGCACCACATCGCTCGCCTGGAACGCAGCCACGACGGCGTCATGGTGTTGGCGATCGGCGAGCAGCGCTGGCCGCTGAACGTCACCTCGCGCCACAGCGAGCTGTTCGACGTGACGCTGGCCGGCCAGCGCCGAGCGGTCACCGTCTATGCCACCGGCGAACGCTTCAGCATTTTCAGCGCCGAGGGCTCGGTGGTGCTGCGCCAGATCGACCCGATTGCGCACGCCGCCGACGGTGCCACAGAAGGCGGGCGGCTGACCGCGCCGATGCCGGGCAAGGTGATCTCGTTCCTTGCGCAGCCTGGCCAGATCGTCAAGCAGGGTCAGGCGCTGGCGGTGATGGAAGCCATGAAGATGGAACACACCATCACCTCGCCGCGCGACGGCACGGTGGGAGAGCTGCTGTATGCCGTGGGTGACCAGGTGAGCGAGGGCGGCGAGTTGTTGACGCTGCAGGCAGCGTGATCCGCGGTGTCAGGCCGCGGCCTTCAGCGTTTGCTTTCAGCGCGGGTTGCGAGCGGCGCTGCGCAGCCAGCTGGCGGGCTGAAACCAGCCCTTGGCAGCTGCCGCGCCGGCCTGCGATTCAATCGCCTCGCCGTGCGTCGAAAAGCCGAAGCCAGACGTGTCCCGAGCCCAGGCGGTGTCTTGCGCGGTGTGGCCCGGCACCGGCGGCACATCGGCCGTGCTGGTCGCCACGCCGGCCTGCACGAATTGACGCGCCAGCGACCGCAACTCCGAGTCGCCCAGGGCCTCGCACACCCA
>JANNEI010000111.1:0-1928 GCA_031378565.1 Burkholderiales bacterium | reverse complement strand
GTGGTGATGTCGGCCCCCTTGGAATGGGAGCCGTCTTCGGCCAACAGGCTGACACCCTCGCGCTCGACGCCGAAATTGGCGCGGAAGTTGCCGCCGCCCTCCATCACGTGCTTGGAGGTGTCGTACAGGTTCGGAGAGCCTGGATGCTTGACCTCGGGTGTGCCGTAGCACGGCCATGGCAGGCCGAAATAGTCGCCGTCGAGCTTGTAGCCGGTTTCCTTGTCGATGCCGCCCTTGGCGCGCAGCGTCTTCACGTCGAAGACATTCATGTTGCGCATGTGCGCCTTCAGGCGCTCGGGGCTTTGGCCCGTGTAGCCGATGGTCCAGACGCTGCGGTTGATCTCGCGCAGCATGGATTCAGGTTCGGGCTCCATCATGCCGCCCTTGCCCGCCACCAGCTTCAGGCTCTTGACGAGCTCTTTGCCGAAGCCGAGTTTCTCCGCCAGCTGATACATGATCATGTGGTCGGTGCGCGATTCAAACAGCGGCTCGATCACTTTCTCGCGCCACTGAATGGAACGGTTTGACGCGGTGCAAGAACCGCTGGTCTCGAACTGGGTGGACGCCGGCAGCAGGTACACGGCGCGATTCGGGTTCTGCTCTTCAGCCTTGCCCGGCATCGCGGCCATGGCCGCCGTGGCGGACGGAAACGGATCGACCACGACCAGCAGGTCGAGCTTGTCCATCGCCTTCTTCATTTCCAGGCCGCGCGTCTGCGAGTTCGGCGCGTGGCCCCAGAAAAACAGCCCGCGCAGGTTGCTCTCCTGGTCGATCAACTCGTTCTTTTCGAGCACGCCGTCGACCCAACGCGACACCGTCATGCCCGACTTGGTCATCATGCCCGGCGCGAACTGCTTCTTGATCCACTCGAAGTCGACGTCCCAGACCTTGGCGAAGTGCTTCCACGAGCCATCGGCCAGGCCGTAATAACCGGGAAGCGAGTCGGGGTTCGGGCCCACGTCGGTCGCGCCCTGCACGTTGTCATGGCCGCGGAAGATGTTGGCACCGCCGCCGCTGACACCGATGTTGCCGAGTGCCAGTTGCAGGATGCACGAGGCGCGCACGATCGCGTTGCCGATGGTGTGCTGGGTCTGGCCCATGCACCAGACGATGGTGCTGGGGCGGTTGTCGGCCAGCATCTTGGCGACCTTGAAGCAGGTGGCTTCGTCGACGCCGCAAGCTTCCAGCACTTTGTCGGGCGTCCACTTGGCCAGCACTTCCTCGCGCACCTTGTCCATGCCGTAAACGCGGTCGGCGATGTACTTCTTGTCTTCCCAGCCGTTCTTGAAAATGTGGTGCAGCAGGCCGAAGAGAAACGGAATGTCAGAGCCCGAGCGGATGCGTACGAACTCGTCGGCCTTGGCCGCCGTGCGGGTGAAGCGCGGGTCGACCACGATCATCTTGCAGCCGGTTTCCTTGGCGTGCAGCATGTGCAGCATCGACACCGGATGCGCCTCGGCCGCATTGCTGCCGATGTACATCGCAGCCTTCGAGTTCTGCATGTCGTTGTAGGAGTTGGTCATCGCGCCATACCCCCAGGTGTTGGCGACGCCCGCGACCGTGGTGGAGTGGCAGATGCGCGCCTGGTGGTCGGTGTTGTTGCTGCCCCAGAAGCTGACCCACTTGCGCATCAAGTAGGCCTGCTCGTTGTTGTGCTTGCTGGAGCCCACGAGAAAGACCGAGTCCGGGCCGCTCTGCTTCTTCAACTCCAGCATGCGGGCGCTGATTTCGTCCAGTGCCTGTTCCCAGCCGATGCGCACGTACTTGCCGGCCACCAACTTCATCGGGTACTTCAGTCGGTACTCGCCGTGGCCGTGCTCACGCAAGGCAGCGCCTTTGGCGCAGTGCGCGCCGAGGTTGATCGGCGAATCGAAAACGGGTTCTTGCCGCACCCAGATGCCGTTCTCGACCACCGCGTCCACCGCGCA
>JANNEI010000100.1:0-3083 GCA_031378565.1 Burkholderiales bacterium | reverse complement strand
CGATCAGGTCGTGATCCACGCCGTCTTTCACACCTCGCGGAACCCCTCAAAACTGAGCGATCGCTTGCGCGTCGCCTGACACCACACCGGAATGTCCAATCGAAAAAGCTCAGGTGCCAACCTCCTCCCCTGGCTCGGCATCGCCTTCATCGTCATCCTGCTCGACCAGTTCACCAAGACGCTGATCCTGGGCGACTTCCAGCTCGGCGACAGCCGCTTCGTCACGTCGTTCTTCAACGTCGTGCGGGTGCACAACAGCGGGGCGGCGTTCTCGTTCCTGGCCGGCGCGTCGGGCTGGCAGCGCTGGTTCTTCGTCGGGCTGGGCGCGGCGGCCACGGTGTTCATCGTCTGGATGCTGCGCGGCCACGGCGGGCAACGCATGTTCAGCTGGGCGCTGTCGCTGATCCTGGGCGGTGCCATCGGCAACGTGATCGACCGGCTGCTGCACGGCCACGTGGTCGACTTCATCCAGCTGCACGCGGGCGGCTGGTACTTCCCTTCGTTCAACGTGGCCGACAGCGCCATCACCGTCGGTGCCGCACTGTTGATCCTGGACGAGTTGATGCGGGTGCGGCGCTCGCGCTGAGCCGCGCCTGGCCGGCCGCTGTGGCCGCGGTACACGCGCCCGGCGGCTGACCGACCAGCCCCTAGAACGGCCATTGATCCGCGGGCGGTGGGTGGCGAGAATCCGTCACGCCAGCGTCATTCAGCGCGCGTACGTTCGATCTGCCGCCGCGATGTTCGCGCTGCACGTGCCCCACCCGCTCAGGAGTCAGCGATGCCATACACCTTGATCAAGGGCACGTTCCACATCCAGTACCCGGCCCGGCCGCTGAACGGTCCGGAGCCCGACGGCGACACCATCAAGTTCCAGCCGGTCAACCGCGGCCTGATCACGAATCTGCCGCGCCCGAACTGGGCCGCGGCGTTCAACCTGGACGGCATCACCAGCGTGCGCTTCGAGGCCATCGACGCGCTGGAAACCCACTTCGATGTCGAGAACGAAACCTTTCACCAGAAGCTCGACCTGGCCCTGTCCGAGCGAGACGCGCTGTTGGCACGGACCGGGTTCGGCGTGGTGCGTTACTTTGCGCAGAGCCCGTTCAAGGTCGAGTCGGTCGAGAACCATCCGGTCGCCGGCTATATCCTGTCGAACGGTCTGGACACCTATGGCCGCACCATCGCGTTCGTTTTCAGCGGCGAGCACCCGGACATCGACGGCACCCAGCTTTTCGTCACACCGCAGATGCTGGACGCCAGCCTGAATGCCTTCATGCTGCGCACCGGCAATGCGTACGGTGCCTTCTACCTGACCATGCCGGCCGAGCTGCGCGAGCACCTGCGCGCCATCGTGCACACGGCGCGCGACGCCAACGCCGGGCTGTGGGCACAGGCCACCGCCACCACCGACCGCGCCGCACGCATCACCGGGCTGGACATGCTGCAGCAACTGGTGATCTGGCCGAAGCTGTTCCGGCGGCTCGCACCGTACTTCGTGCAAGGCCACACCAACTTCGACGCGCTCGACGCCTGGCTGCGCGCCGACGCCGTCAATCGCGACGACCGGCTGCTGTTGCCCACACTCGAACTCGGCAACATGCACGACCTGATCGTCGAGGACGGCGAGCAGATTCGCCTGGCCTACGCCACCGAAGACGTGGTGATCGTGCCCGACGACTACGTGCTGCCCCCCGGGCCTGTGGTGCCACCGCCCACCGTGCCAGTGGGCAGCGGCGATGTGCGCATCGTGGCGGCGCTGATCGACCCGGTGCAGGCGTCCGAACGCGGGTTCGAGACGGTGACCATCCTCAACACCACCGCAGCCGACATCGACCTGACGGGGTGGGTCATTGCCGACGGATCCGGCCGCAACAAGTTGGCCGGCGCGCTGGCGGCCGGCGAGGCACGGCGCATCACGCTGGGCGGCGCGGTGCGGCTCAGCAACACGCGCGACACGATCACCTTGCTGGATGCGCAGGCGCGCATCGTCGACCAGGTGTCGTACCAGGCGCGCGGCCTGCCGGCCGAGGGGCGCACCAAGATTTTCCCGGCCTAGATTCGGTCAGGGAAGCAGCACGCTGCAGCCGGTCGTCTTGCGCGCTTCCAACTCGCGATGCGCCTGCGCCACGTCGGCCAGTGCAAAGCGCTGGTCGATGCGGATGTTGACCTTGCCGCTGGTGACCATCGCGAACAGGTCGTCGGCCATCGCCTGCGTGGCTTCGCGGGTGGCGATGTGGGTGAACAGCGTTGCGCGCGTCAGGTACAGCGATCCCTTGGCACCCAGGATGCCGGGCGCGATCGGTGCCACCACGCCGGAGGCATTGCCGAAGCTGGCCATCAGGCCGAACGGGCGCAGGCAGTCGAGCGACTTCTCGAAGGTGTCCTTGCCGACCGAGTCGTAGACCACCTTCACGCCCTTGCCGCCGGTGATTTCTTTCACCCGTGCGACGAAGTCTTCGGTGCGGTAATTGATGGTGAAGGCAGCGCCATTGGCCGCAGCCAACGCACATTTTTCATCCGAGCCTGCGGTGCCGATCAGTTGCAGGCCGAGCGCCTTCGCCCATTGGCAGGCGATCAGGCCGACACCGCCGGCGGCCGCGTGGAACAGCACGAAGTCGCCGGGCTGCAAGCCCTCTTGCGGCAGCGTCTTGCGCAGCAGGTATTGCGCGGTCAGGCCCTTCAGCATCATCGCCGCGCCGGTCTCGAACGAGATCGCGTCGGGCAGCTTGACGACGCACTTGGCCGGCATCACGCGCAGCGTGCAGTAGGCCCCGGGCGGGTTGCTGGCGTAGACGGCGCGGTCGCCGACTTTCAGGTGCGTCACACCATCACCCACCGCCTCGACCACGCCCGCCGCCTCCATGCCCAGCGACAGCGGCATCGGCAGCGTGTACACACCAGAGCGCTGGTACACGTCGATGAAATTCAGGCCGCAGGCATGGTGGCGGATGCGAATCTCGCCCGGCCCGGGGTCACCCACCGGCAGGTCGACAAGGTGCATCGCTTCGGGGCCGCCGTGTTGATCGACTCGAACGGTGGCGCTGGTTTGTTGGGGCATGGTGTTTCTCCGTGGCGTGCTGTGA